>JAEZQV010000501.1 GCA_023441125.1 Bacillota bacterium | reverse complement strand
CTGCCGCTGTTCATTTAAAATACGGGTATGCTGATCATTGGGCTGGCGGGTAATGATATCGGCTACCGGAAAGCCTTCCAGAGCCAGTGCCGCCCCGAACCATTCCCAGTTGCCCAGATGGCCGGTTAAAAAGACAACGCCTTTTTGCTGTGCCAGCGCATCGGCCAGATAGTGGCGGTTGTCGATAGTAATATACCGTCTAAAATTGTCTTTTGTCAAGGCCGGCATCTGGAGAACCTCGAGAAAAGTCTGTCCCAGTTTGATAAACGAGCTTTTAATAATTGCCTCGGCGCCGGCCGGTGACAGGGTAAGCCGCTCCCGGATCTGCCTGAGAGCCCGGTTCCGCTGCTTTGGGGCCACTTGATAATAAAGTCGCCCCAGCACCTTCCCGCAGACTAATAGTACCGAATGAGGCAGCAGGCACACGAAGCGGCTGAGCAGTTTCCATAGATAATATTGCCACATGTGTCTGCTCCTTTCCCTTCTACTGTTGGCTACATTTCTTTACTGCTGAATTGTAAAGTTGCCGGACCGCAGATATGCGGCGATCAGGCTGTCCCATACACCCTGCGCTTTCAGGATGTACTCGATAATATCGCGGACGCCGCCCTGGCCGCCCTGCCTTTGGGCAACATATTTGGCCACGGCCTTCACTTCCGGTACAGCGTTGGCTACCGCGCAGGGCAGTCCCACCTGCACCAGCACCGGCAGGTCATTGATGTCGTCGCCTACATAGGCCAACTGGTCCAGGGTCAGCGAGTGCTTGGCCATCAGCGCCTGCAGGGCGGTGACTTTGTCCATCGCCCCCTGGTAGACATCGCCGATTTTAAGTTCGGCGCCGCGGCGGCGCACAATTTCGCTTTCCCGGCCGGTAATGATGGCGGTCTTCAGACCGGCCTTATGCGCCAGCGAGATGCCCATGCCGTCCTGGCAGTGAAAAGCCTTTAAGGCTTCGCCGTCCTGGCCGAAAATAATCTGGCCCGCAGTCAGGACGCCGTCGACATCCAAAATGAGCATTCTGACTCCTTGGGCATAAGAGTCACTATTCATTATACCACTCCTTGCCGCAATAAGTCAGTAAGGTGAATGATACCAATTGCCCGAAACTCACTGTCAACTACTGGCAGCAGGGTAATGGGCCGCGGTTTGTTCTTCTCCATAATATTCAGGGCATAGGCGGCCAGCTTGTCTTTGGTGATGGTGCGGGGGTTTCTGGTCATCAGTTCGGCAACCGGTTTATCGAGGAAATCATGCCCCTTTTCCAGGCTGCGGCGGATATCGCCGTCGGTTAAAAGGCCGACCAGCAGCATATTGGCCATTGTTTCCACCACCAGTACAGCCCCCAGTCCCTGGGCGGTAATGGCAAACAAGGCTTCTTTTACCGTCTTGTCCGGGGTTACCACCGGCAGATTGTCGCCGCCATGCATTACGTTTTCCACTGTCAGCAAAAGTTTACGGCCCAATGCGCCGCCGGGATGATACAAGGCGAATTCTTCGGGAGTAAAGTTGCGCGCCGATAAAAGCGCAACCGCCAGGGCATCCCCCATCGCCAGCGTGGCGGTGGTGCTGGCCGTTGGCGCCAGCCCTAAGGGGCAGGCTTCTTTTTCCACACCGACATCAATAAAAACATCGGCGTTCTGCGTCAGGGTGGACTGCGCCCGGCCGGTCATGGCAATAATGGGCGCGCCGATGCGTTTCAGGGTAGGCAGCAGGCCGATGACTTCATTGGTTTCACCGCTGTTGGAAATAGCCAGGATAATATCCTGGGAAGTAACCATCCCCAGATCACCGTGAATGCCTTCGGCCGGATGAAGAAAAAAGGCCGGCGTTCCGGTGCTGGCCAGGGTGGCGGCTATCTTTTTGCCGATAATGCCGGATTTGCCCATACCGGTCACAATCACCCGGCCTGAGCAGTTCAAAATCATCCCCATGGCAGCGGCGAACTGATCATTGATGCGGGGAATCAGGGCGCGAATAGCCGCCGCTTCGAGTTCCAGACAGGCGCGGGCATGTTCGATAGGCATTAAAAAACCTCCTTTTGCAGCCAGTACCGTGTCAACCCTATCTTTCCGTTGTAAGGCTGTCACGGTACCGGGATTTTATTTATGTTTCCTTACAACATGATCGATAGCCAGGACATCTTGCAGCAGTTCTTCCAGCTTGTCCACATACAGCATATTGCAGGCGTCTGATTTGCCTTCCGGCGGGTTATCATGCACCTCCATGAACAGCAGGTCAATGCCGGCCGCCGTAGCCGATCTGGTCAGATAGGGCACAAATTCGCGCTGGCCGCTCGAGCTTGTGCCGGCGCCGCCTGGCAGCTGCACGCTGTGGGTGGCGTCAAACACGACCGGGTAGCCCAGTGAGCGCATGATCGGCAACGCTCTGAAGTCCACCACCAGGTTGTTGTAGCCGAAGGTGGCGCCGCGTTCGGTCAGTAAAATATTTTGGTTGCCGGCTTCTTCCATTTTGGCAATGACATTTTTCATATCGAGCGGGGCCAGAAACTGGCCTTTTTTTACATTGATCACCTTGCCGGTGCGGGCGGCTTCATAGACAAGGTCGGTCTGCCGGCACAAAAAAGCCGGTATTTGCAGAATATCCAGCACTTCGGCAGCGGCTTCAATCTGGGTGACACAATGGATGTCACTGATAACCGGTACGCCCAGTTCTTTTTTAATGTGGGCCAGAATACTGAGCCCTTCTTTAAGGCCGGGGCCGCGGAAGGAGTTATAGGACGAACGGTTGGCTTTGTCATAGGAAGCTTTAAAAATATAGGGAATGCCCAAACGGTCGGTGATTGCTTTGATGGACCGGCCAATCTTAAGGGTACGCTCGGGTTCTTCAATCACACAGGGTCCGGCAATTAAAGCAATGGGATTCTGCCCACCTACGGTAATATTTTGAATTTGTACGGTATGCATACTTAGCTCGGCCTCCTGATTGTAAATTTGTCTTACGGCTTTTTCAGCATTTTGAAATATTCATTGACCCGCTCCAGTTCCTCCGGGGTATCGACGCCGATGGATTTGAAATTGGTCTTGAGTACTCTAATTTTATAACCGTGTTCGAGCGCCCTGAGCTGCTCTAAGGATTCGGTCAGTTCGAGCGGTGTCGGCGGCAGGGCGGCGTACTCTAGCAGAAAATCGCGCCGGTATGCGTATATGCCGATGTGCTTATAAACAGGCAGCGGACTGCCCGGCAGCTTGCTATTCCGGGGAAAGGGAATCAGGGAGCGGGAGAAATACAGCGCATAACCATCCAGGCTTGTCACTACTTTGACGGCACTCGCCAAATTGTATTCACTTTTATCCATTTCCGTCATTAGTGTCGCCATATTTAAGTCCGGGCAGCCATCAAAGGCGCCGGCCAAAAGATCAATGACTTCCGGCGCAATGAGCGGCTCATCGCCCTGGACATTAATAATGATATCGGCAGCAGGATATTTGGCGGCCACTTCGGCTAACCGGTCGGTGCCGGTCGGATGCTCCGGGGAGGTCATGACAACCTCGCCGCCAAACCCGGCCACCGCCTGATACACCAGTTCGTGGTCGGTAGCCACCAGTACGGCATTGGGCCGCACCGCCTGTTTGGCCCGCTCGTAAACATGCCGGACCATGGGCTTGCCGTCAATCATGGCCAGCGGCTTGCCGGGCAGGCGCGTCGAGGAGTAGCGGGCCGGAATTACACACAGAATGTTCATTTTGAATACCCCCATATTAGGAACATGGTTTGGCAACCTCTTTAATCATCGCCATGAGTTCCGCATAGCCGTCGTGAAAGCGGACTTCGATCGACAGCACATATACCGGCAGCGGCCTTTCGGAGTGAATAAATTCCGCAGGAATCTTTACGGCATCCTTGTCGGTCGTAATCAGCGCACACGCGCTATTGTCGACGGCTTTTTGCATGATGGACTGCATCTCGGCCATGGTATAGTCATGGTGATCCGGATATTGTACCGACTGGGTAATTATGCCGCCTAAGTCGGTAATCGTCTTCTCAAACGAGGAAGGATTGCCAATGGCCGAGAACGGCAAAACAGAGCGGCCGAGAATGGCATCCAGCGGTACTGTTTCCGGCCGGACGCCTTTATACCACTCTTCGATTTCGATAAAGCACTGCGGAGTATGCGTGCTTTCAACAACCAGGGCCTGACTGTTGTATTTGGCCAGCGTCTCCCGGATGGTCTCGCGGGCATTGCCGGTAGACTGATCCACTTTGGTTAATAAAAAGGCATTGGCCCGGTTCAGATTATGGAGCGGTTCGCGTAACGTACCCCGCGGCAATAAAAAGTTGTTGCCAAATACATTTAGCGTATCGATAAGCACAATATCCAGATCGCGCTGTAACTGCCAATGCTGGTAGGCATCATCCAGAATAATGACTTCGGCCCGGAGTTTATTGACGGCGTAACTGCCGGTCCGATAGCGGTTGCGGCCAATGATGACCGGCACGCCGGGCAGGCTCTTGGCCAGCAGATAGGCCTCGTCGCCGGCCTCATTCACAGTCATGTAAATTCTGCGGCCATCCGATACCAGGCCGACCTCGTCCTGCCACTCGGCCCGGTAGCCCCGGTTCAAAATAACGACCCGGTAGCCCATATCCCGGATGATAGCGGCCAACCGCTGCGCCGTCGGCGTTTTGCCGGTTCCCCCCACCGTGATGTTGCCCAGGCTGATGACTTTGCAGGGCAGCTTATGGCATTCCAATATCCCCAGGCGGTACATGCCGAGTTTAATTGTGACGCCAAGCCCGTAGACGAAGGACATGGCCCGGAGTACAACCAGCAGCAAGGCTGCCAGGAAACCATGCTTTTCGCCGTGTACTAATTTATATAAATATACTTGTAGCGCTTCACGCTGACGCATCATACGGTTTCCGCCTTTTCGCCTTGATCGTTTAATAGGACTGTACCGGTTTTGAGGTCTCTAATATTTCTTTTACATATAAGGCGCTTTTATGGGAAGCGCCCTGATTTTCGTTAATAATAGCCAAAGCTTCCTGCCCCATCGTCTGGATTACATCCGGATTGGCAAGCAGGGCCAGCAAGGTCCGGGCCAGGTCCGCGCTGTCGCGGACAGTAATGCAGGCCTTGCGTTCGCTCAGCATGGCATAGGTATCTTTAAAATTAAACATGTGCGGGCCGATAAGAATGGGTTTGCCATGGGCGGCCGGCTCCAGAATGTTGTGCCCGCCATGCGGTATCAGGCTGCCGCCGACATAGACGATATCGGCCATGCCGTAGATTTTTCCCAATTCACCGATAGTGTCGATCAGAATCACGTCGGGCCGGGATGGTTTTTGCGCCGCCAGCAGCCGGGTCCGGCGGACAGCCGTAAAATTGTATTTCGCCGCCAGTTCAACCAGTTCGCCGGCCCGGAGGATATCACGG
>JAEZQV010000496.1 GCA_023441125.1 Bacillota bacterium | reverse complement strand
TAATAGCCTTATTATGTGGTCATTAACCTTACTTCCCTGGTTGACACTTTTTTTCATGAAAAAGGAAGAGGTTAAGCGCTGGATGCCGGTGGCGATGTTTGCCGTTGTACTGACTACCATCATCGGTGACATTGGCATTCAAATAGGGGTGTGGGCTACCCGCGAACCAACGTATCCTTTTAACGAGATGTTACCGTACTTTTATGGGACAATGCCTGTACTTACTATATGGGTTTTTAAGTTCACATACGGTCATTTTGGGACTTACATGATTACCAATACAATTCTAGATATATTTTTTAACTTTTTCATGCTGGGTTACTTCTTACCGGTTAGAGGTATAGTTGACTTCAACATATCCCCATTTTTATCACTGCCTGTCACCCTACTGCATGCAGTAATAATTTACGGCTACCAGATGTGGCAGGATGATGCACTACTTGCTATCAATCGTCTTACTGAACACAATATTCAACCAGCAACCGCGAAGCCTTTGGTGCAACAACCAAAAGATGATAAAAACGATTAGCCTATAAATCAATCACATTCCCCGCGCACGCGCTGCACAGGTCTTCCTCGACCCAATAGCAGCCGCAGATTCGGCAGCTGCGGACATATTCTTCCGCCTGCCGCTTGATTTCGGACTTCTCGCTATCGCTGATGGACTTAATATTTTTTCGGGCCTCTTGCCACTTTCTCGGCATGTATACTCACTCTCCCTTTCTTTTTCGCTTCCGCTCGCCGATTTTCAAGTAAATATCCGCAACCATAACGCCGGCCTTGGTCAGCTCCGCGCTATTCGCGATCAGTCCCCGCTTGTTCATGACAGCCAGCTCGCGCCGGGAAATCAGCAGCAAATTCTCAAGCGTAACATTCTGCTGGTTTCCGTCGGCGAAGATCACGACATGCCCCTTTGGTACCGGGCCGTGAGCTGCTTCCCAAAGGATGACGTGCTTGGCCCTCCACGTCCTGGGATCAGCGGCCTTTATTTCTACATATCCATCCGTATTGGTCTGCTCGGTACCTACTGGCTTATAATTCTTTGGCCTATTGTCGTTCTTAAACTGCGTGGACTTCCAGCCGCCAGTTCCTTTTTTGCCTTTATTCCAGGGAGTCATGCCTTTCTTGAACTGCGTTGGTTCCCAGCCCGTATTAAAGCGGCAATCCCGCTCATTGCACAGACCATGCCGCCAAGCCAGTGAAATCATTGCTTTGGTCTTTATTAACAATCTCTTTAATGCAGGTAATTTCCAAAAATATCCGAATATGTTTTACAATCACATTTATAATAAAGGGGTGTTCTTTTTGTACCTATGGAACATTAATGCGCTGGTTAAAGATTTAAAAGAAGACAAAGTCTCAGAAAAGGAAAAATTAAAGTATTACTTATTAACCTCAAGTATATCTTTTCTGTCTATGGCTTTTCCCTCCAGCGTAACTTTATTTACCATACTAGTCATAGGTGTTTTTATAATCGGAACCTTTTTGTGTTTTAACGTCAATTCTAAAGGAGATAATAGGAATTTTATTGATAGAGTGTTTTGTTTAGGGGTCCCACTGACGATCCGACTTTCCCTTATATTCTCTCCGACAAGTTTTATTGTGTTTTGCATCTTCTATAAAACTGATTACTCTGAGCAATCTCTTCAAGTTTTTACAATCTTTTTTATGATTATCTATTACCTGTTTTTAAAATCCTACTTTTCAAAAGTATCGCAGTCGGAACTCCCTATCCAAGGCAATAACATTTCCGCTAATTAACCGCCACTACAGGCGGTTTTCTTTTTTCCGTGGCTATTGCCTTTAAGTTTCCTATAGGCGCGTCTCTATCACCGCACAACGGCATGCTCCCACACCGTGTTGGCGCGTTAAGGCTTCGATACTTACAGGTGTGGCAGACCCGTGTTCCTTTCATTCAGCACTCCGTCCCATTATCTGTGTTATTTTTCCAAATTAGCGCCCCACATGGCGTTTCTCAGTTTTTTGACGTTCGCCAGCAGAAACTTGAGCTGCGCCTCATGCGGCCGAAGCCAGCGTTCCGCCTCATCCCGATACTCCTCCTGACTGCGAAACCCGCAATCCCCAGAAGGATCAATGTAGGGCCGCAGCACGTAAGCTTCCGTGCCTTCCACCGACAACATCCTGGCGCCTATGCAGCGGAATCCCAGGAGAGCGCCCATTAAGAAATTACGGTTAACTGCTGCGTGTCATTTTGCTTATTTATCACAATCATTCGAACCAAACTATTTTTCCAACGCTTCTTGATGCTAAATGTTTCTTTCCCACTCCCAACGCTCTGCGCCTCAATAAATCCGCGCTCGTGGAACTCTCTTAGCACCCGGCTAACCGAATATCCTGCCTCCGCCAGCACCTTTTTGTAAATCGCCGGCACTACCCAATACTGCTGTTTTGTAGAATCAAAATACCCGTATTGCTCATTATGACAACTAGAACTGAACCTCTCATCATTCGACGCGATCCAAGCCGTAGTAAAGTCCCAAGCCCGGTCCGTGTAATCCGCTTCTTGCGCCGAACTCAAAAGCTCGACAGCTGCGATAGCCATCTGCACCATTTCTTCCTGCGCCTGGTTCTCCGGAATCTCCCATATCCACTGGCGCGCCCAGTAATACGCCACGCAAGAAACGGCAATCGCACCGATATGCGGCTGAACAATGGCCGGAAACCTCTCCTGCAGCTGCTTGTACACATTACCGTACTCCTCATGGAAAAACTCTTTATTCTCCCGCAGCTTCTCCAGGACATGCCTAATATAGATTTGGCCGGCGTGTCCGTAGCTCCGGTCCGTCACCCTGTGTACATTCTGCGCTTCCCGCTCCTCCGGCAACGGGATCCCGTAGAGCTCCAGCGCCCGGGTCCGCACCCCAGAATGCGAAGTGCCACCGGCCAGAGATTCCTCACCGGTAGTCAATACCACCAGGTTCCAGAAGGCTTTAGCCTGCAGCCCGCCGCGCTTATCGCCGCGCACCTTGCCCTGGCCGGCCGACACTGCATACACCAGTTTGTCCAAAAACTCCTGCTTATCGGGGCGAGCTGCCGCTCATCGACGCCCGGGGGAAGATTCGCCAGAAACTCGCAGGTCCGCTCCAGGCCGACCAGCGTCGTATTAAACGATACCATGATCCGCTCCGGATTTCCCCAGATACTCAGCGCCGCTTTCATGGCAGCGTCTTGCCGCCCTTCGACGCGCCCCACACATGCACAATAAAATTCCGGTGCCCGATGATATGCAGTAAGGGGGAGGCAAAGCTGCCGGCCAGCATCAGCTGCGCGATTAGATTCTTAATCACATACTCCATGCAGCTTTTCCACTCATCAAAACTGCCAGAGGATGACGAAGATCAGATACATAAACCATTTACTGCTGAGGAATTGGCTCTCCTTTGGGAGAATTCAACCGACAAAGCCGCGCAATTAGCTCTTATATACTGTTATTCTGGACTGCGACCCTCCGAACTCATAAAGATAAAGACGTCCAATGTATATTTAGAAGATCGTTATATGGTCGGCGGTATAAAAACACGGGCCGGCAAGAATCGAGTAATACCGATAGCGGAAAAAATATATAAATTCATTGTCGCTATGTACAATCCTCAGAATGAATACTTACTGACCGATTACGATGGTCCTCTACCTTACGGTAGCTTAAATTGGAGATATTGGACGCCGTTAATGGCAAAGCTAAACCTAGATCACCTGCCACATGACGGCCGCCACACCTGCGCAACTTTGCTTGATAACGCAGATGTGAATAAAACCATAGTCAAAAAAATACTCGGTCATGCAGGAGACGATGTGACCGAGAAAGTATATACACACAAAACAATACAACAGTTGGTAGAGGCTATTAACCTTATATAATTTGTTACTAGTACGTTACTAGCGTTAAAATTTTCATCGGTTTTTACGTGTTCTTAGCAGGAAAAAATCACAGTAAATCCAGGCATACCGGGCTTTGTCGGAGTTAAAACAGTTCACTGTAAATTAAACACAATTGTAACTTCTTATTAACATTACCTGCGACAAAAAAATTTATATCCGGCAGAATATCTGCAAGAATTTCATGAATGGGCAGCGAATAAGTTATAATATTCTCTAGGTAGATGCAGTTAGGAGTTGAAACTACTTTGACTGAACGGGTAGCGATCATTGATCTGGGCTCAAACTCGGCCCGTCTGATTGTGATGCATATTTACCACAACGGTGCTTACAATCTAGTATACAACCAGAAAGAAGCCGTCCGGATGAGTGAAGGCATGTCGGAAACGGGTATACTTACGCGGGACGCCATGTGGCGGGCCATCGGTACGCTGAAAGTATTTGCCCATATGTGTGAAATCGTAAAAGTAGATAAGATACTGGCCGTAGCCACCGCCGCCGTCCGCAATGCCAAAAACGGTCAGGAGTTTATTGATCTGGTCCACCGGCATACCGGTATTCCGCTGCAGATGATCAGCGGTGAGGCCGAGGCCCGCCTTGGCTATATCGGTATTCTCAATACCATCGATGTGGACAATGCGCTGTTGTTTGACTTAGGCGGCGGCAGTACGGAACTTACGCTGATCAAGGACCGGCAGCCGGCCGAGGTTTTCAGCATCCCCTTTGGCGCTGTCAACCTGACGGAAAAGTTCGGTTCGCAGGATAGAATCAGTGATTCTCAATTATATGTCATGCGGGAATATATTATGAGCCGGCTGGAGCGCCTGCCCTGGCTGAAGCGCCTGGGCCTGCCCGTTGTCGGGGTAGGCGGCACCGCCCGCAATATCGCCAAAATGGATCAGAAGTTTAAAAACTATCCGTTTCCCAAAGTGCATAATTACCGCTGTGGCCCCATGGCCTTTGAGGAGCTGTGGCGGGAGCTGACCAAAACCACCCTGGCCCAACGCCGCAAATTTCCCGGTTTAAGCTCGGAACGCGCCGATATTATTATTGCCGGTACAACCATCGTCAAATCGCTGCTCGACATATCCCAGGCCACCAATATCATCATCAGCGGCTGTGGCGTCCGGGAAGGCATGTTCCTGGAATATTACCTGGCCAAACAAATGCAGCCTGAAGTTATCCCGGACATTCTCCTGCACTCAACCCGCAACATGCTCTTATTTTATAAAGGCAATGAAGCGCATGCCGAGCACGTGGCCAAACTGGCCGAAACCATGTTTGACAAGTGGCAGCCAATATTGCGCTTATCCAGCCGGGACCGGAAACTGCTCCGGGTCGCAGCCTTGCTCCACGATATCGGTATTACCATCAATTATTACGACCATGCCCGGCACAGTGCCTATCTTGCCGAGAATGCCCGCCTTTTCGGGCTGACTCACCGTGAACAGATGCTGGTCGCCGTCATCGCCGGCTGGCATAACGGACCTTCGGCCAAATATGTGCGCAACAAGATTTACAGCGAGTTTCTGGACCAGCACAACTGGCAGACGGCCCGGAAATTAGCCTTGCTGTTAGCCTTGGCTGAAAGTCTGGAAACAACACAGTTGGGCTTAGTCCGGGATGTCGAGCCGTCCATTACCGGCAGCCATGCATCCCTGAAACTGCTTACCAGTGATCCGGTAAGCATCGAACGCCAAGCGGCGGCCCAATACCGCAAATGGTTTAAAAAAGAACTGGGCTTTGAGCTGATCATTGATTAAGGAGGATTCCATGGCTGTATCCTTGGCTACCATTGCCTCAGGCCTTACCCTGCTGACAAAATTTGTCCGCCAAACCTTTCCCCTGGTAGATACCGAACTGGCCGGCTGGCAGAACTATGCTGCCGGTTATGACCAAAACGAGCTGACCCGGCAGGCGCTGGCCAGTATCAGTACGAAAAAATTCCACTGTCAGGGCGGCAGCATCTACAGCCTGTATAAAGGTGTGCCAACCCCTGACTTTGTCCGGTTAGTGGTAGCTCTGCAAACCATCAGCGACTATCTTGACAACCTCTGCGACCGGGCCGGCATAGCTGACGAGGCTGCATTCCGCCAGCTCCATCTGGCCATGACGGACGCCCTTGACCCGGACCGTCCGCGCAGTGATTATTATGCCGTCTATCCGTTCCGGGACGACGGCGGTTATCTTGAGCAACTGGTGGCGGTTTGCCGGCAGGAAGTAGGCAAATTGCCGGCCTACCCGCTTATCAAAACCGCACTGCTCAGGCAGGCCACACTGTATAGCGAGCTGCAGACCTATAAGCATCTTGATCCCAGGCTGCGTGAGGCAAAAATGCTGGCCTGGATCAACTGCCACTTGCCGGCTTACCCGGGTATTACCCCCTGGGAATTTGCCGCTGCCACCGGTTCTACCCTGAGCATGTTTATGTTTTGTGCTGCCGCCCATAACCCCCGGCTAACCGCTGAGGAAGTCTCGCAAATTGCCGACGCGTACTTCCCCTGGATCAATGGCCTCCATATTCTGCTGGATTATTTTATTGATGAAGCCGAAGACCGCCAGGGCGGCGATCTTAACTTTGTAGCGTACTATGCCAATGAGGAACAAACCTTGTCCAGGCTGCTGCACTTTTACCGCCAGGCGCACCACGCCGCTAAGGCCCTGCCCGAGGCGGCGTTTGCCCAAACGGTCGTGGACGGGTTGCTGGCTATGTATTTATCCGATCCCAAGACCGACCCACCGGCTGTACAGGCCATCAGGGACAGCCTGCTTAAGAACGCCGGCCCCTATCCCCGTCTGATGTACCGTCTCTGCCGGTTACTCCGGCAAAAATCCAGGTTATAAGCAAAGACCTGACTTGCGCCGGGCCTGATAGCCGGCTCCCTTTATTTTATAAAACCTCAGCACCGCACAAATAACAGAAAAAGCGGGATTGCTGCGCAATCCCGCTTTTTCTGTTATTTTTTCATCTGGCTGGCGGTTGTAATGATGGCCAGGGTAAGCTCCGCTGTATTATAAAGATCTTCTTCCTTAATATATTCATCTGTAGTGTGAACTTTGGACATGCCGGTACCCAATACCACCGTCGGTATGCCGTAACTGTTGAAATAGTTGGCGTCACTGCCGCCGCCGGTGGCTTTGATGACCGGCTTTAAGCCCAGGCTCTCGGCCGCCTGCCGGGCCAGCTGCACGGCCGGTGCTGTCTCAGCCAGCACAAAAGCGTCATACTCCTTGGAGACCTTAACCTCCACCTTGCCGCCGGCTGCCTTAACCGTCTCCTCAAATACCTTGCGCATGTGCTCAGTCTGGGCAGCCAGCTTTTCCGGGTTGCGGCTGCGGGCCTCGGCCTGAATTTCAACTTTGTCAGGCACAATATTGGTAGCAACACCACCGGTAATACTCCCGATATTAGCCGTTGTCTCCGGGTCAATCCGGCCGTCTTGTACAACAGCCAGCGCCTTGCCGGCCAGTAC
>JAEZQV010000204.1 GCA_023441125.1 Bacillota bacterium | reverse complement strand
GAGTTCGGTGTTAATGATTTCAATATCCCGCAGCGGGTCAAGACTGCCGGCCACATGGGTAATATTATCATCACTGAAACATCTTACCACCTGGGCAACAGCATCTACCTGCCGGATATGGGCCAGGAATTTATTGCCCAGCCCTTCCCCCTGAGCCGCCCCCTGCACCAGGCCGGCGATATCGACAAACCGCATGGCGGCAGGCATGGTTCGCTTGGGTTTATACATTTCGGTCAGTTTCCACAGCCGGTCATCCGGCACGTCGACAACACCCACATTGGGCTCAATGGTACAAAAGGGATAATTAGCCGCCTCGGCGCCGGCTTTGGTAATGGCATTGAACAGCGTGCTTTTGCCGACATTCGGCAGGCCCACGATACCTACTTCCAAGTTAGTGCTCATTAATACTACTCCACCTTTGCAGGCTGGTCATACGGTACAGCCATAAATGTTAACGTTAACTTATATATTGTAAAATAATGTCGGCGCAAATTCAAGAGAGCCGGCTATTTATTAGCCGGCTCGGTACCGGCTACCACCGCCTTAACCCCTTTCTCAAACTTGGGCCGGGGTATCATAACCTGCCGGCCGCATTTTAGGCATTTAAGGCCAAAGTCCATCCCTGTCCGGGTTATCTCCCAATGATCGCCGCCACAGGGATGAGGCTTTTTCATTTTGACAATTTCACCAACTTTATAATTATACCGTGGTTGATTCATGTGTTCCTCCTGCTTGGGCCGTTTTTAGCTCTACGACGATGGGGGCAGGCTGCGGCTGCGGTGCGGGAATCTGGGCGGCGGCAAATTTTTCTTTAATCAGGCGCCTGAGCGCCGTTTCCACTTTTACCTGCTGCAGCGGCACGGTTTTGGCATTAATCCGGATAACAACCTCGCCCAGCTTAAGCTCGACTACGCCAAGGACCTTGGGACCGTCAAGCACCTCCGGCATGGCTTGGGCTATTGTGCGGCAAGCCTCCTCCAGAACGGTGAAGACTTTGCCGATATCCGTCTCATACGGAACCGGTACATTGACCACCGCCTGCATATGGCCGCGGGTATGATTGCTTACCTTGAGCACCGAGCCATTGGGAATAATATGCAGAACGCCGTTAAAATCCCGCAGTTTGGTTACCCGGAAACCCAGTTCCTCGACCGTCCCGGCCATGTCGCCAATGACAACATAATCACCTACGCCGTACTGATCTTCCAGGATGATAAAAAAGCCGGTAATAAAATCCTTAATGAGGCTTTGCGCGCCGACGCCCAGAGCCAGTCCAATGACACCGGCGCCGGCCACAATGGATGTCGTGTCGATCTTGAACTCCTGCAAGATCATGACCGCCATGATGAAATAAATGATGTAGCGGATAATGCTGTGCAGCAAACTGGTCAGCGTTCTGGCCCGCTTTTCATCCAGATAGAGTGTTTTCGAGCCCGGTTTGGGGATAAAATACTGTTCAACCAGCAGGTTAATAAACCGCAGGCCAATGAAACCACCGCCGACAATGGCTGTCATCCGGATCATTCTAACCGCGGTCACCAGCCAAAAGTCAGGTGTCAGCAATTGTTCCACACTAACCTCCATATTCGGATAGTTTTTCATATATGTATACTTTTTCTGCCTGAGCCCGGCTAAACAGCTTGGACCAGCGCACATGCGCAACCGTTAGCAGCGCCAGAATTTCCGCCTGCCGGCCGGCGGCAAATAACAGGCACTGGCCGCAGCTAATATCAATTTCCCGCGGGGTCGGCAAGGCATACACGCTTATACCGTTCTGTTCCAGGACTTTCTCAGCCTTTATGGCCTGATGCACCGAAGCAAACGAAATCAAGCGGTCATAATGCGGATAGGTAATAGTATCACCTGCTTATAAGGTCACAGTTTTATGGGTGCTGATCGTCTCAACAATGGTGTACATATTGGTAATTTCGCCTACAGCCAGATCGGCCTTGCGCTGATAATAGTCGAGGCAGGTGCCGCAGGCTAGAATGGCTACGCCCCGCCCGGCCAGCGTTGTCAGCTGTTCCAGCACCGGCGATCTGGCCACGGTCAGCTTTACACCGCTGTTCATGAATAACAGCGTTTGCGGCTGAGGCTTGATCTCCAGCAAAGTAGTCATAAACGCCTTGATCAGCACGGCGCCCAATTCGGGCGAACCGTGGCCCAGCGTTTCCTGGGTGATTAGATATACAGCCCCACCGGCATCTGCCGTTCCGGTAGCCGGGCTGGCAGCCGCCACCTGCGGACCTGCGCCTTTAACAATACTGATATAATGATGACCGTCTTTGGCTTCGACGGCCGCACTCAGACCATTGGCTGTTGCAAATTTGACGACATTGGTCTTGGCCACTTCGTTATCGACAATAACGGTAATTCGCCCGGCCGCCAGTTCCTCCAGCGCCTTTTTGGTGGTAATAACCGGGCCGGGGCAAGCCAGCCCCCGGCAATCAATAATTTTATCTGACATATACTTCGCCCTCCCCTGTATCTGTTACTGTACCGATGATGCAAGCCGTTACCGCTGCCGCCTGCAGCGCCGCCTGCAATTGCCCGGCCGCCGCCGCCGGCACAGCCAATAATAGTCCCCCGGAAGTCTGTGGGTCAAAACAAATATCGCGAATGGTTTCCGGTACCTGCTCGGCAAAACTGACTTTCTTAAGATATTCCCGGTTGGCGTAAGCACCGGCCGGTACAAGGCCCATGGCCGCCGCTGCCGCCGCTTCCGGCAGTAACGGCAGCGCGACGCTGTCGATACATATCTGGACATGACTGCCCGCCGCCATTTCATAAACATGTCCCGCCAGCCCGAAGCCGGTAATATCGGTGCAGGCATGTACACAAAAATCAGCCGCCACTTTGGCCGCCACCGCATTCAGGGTCACCATGCCGGTGATGGCGGCGGCTACGCCCTGCGGGCACAAATCGGCCCGGGCCGCCGTAGCCAGAATTCCTGTCCCTAGCGCCTTAGTCAGCACCAAGCAGTCGCCAGGCCGGGCACCGGCATTGGTCCAGATTTTGTCGGGATGGACAATGCCGGTAACCGCCAGACCGTATTTAGGTTCGTTGTCATCAATGGTGTGACCGCCTAGGATTACGGCGCCGGCCTCGGCCACTTTGTCCTGGCCGCCCTGTAAGATGGCAACAAGCGTTTCCCCCGGCAGTTTGCAATTGGGGAAAGCCACCAGATTAAGGGCTGTCAAGGGCGTGGCACCCATGGCATAGATATCGCTCAGGCTGTTGGCCGCCGCGATTTGACCAAAAAGATAGGGGTCATCCACGATCGGGGTAAAAAAGTCCACGGTCTGCACCAGTGCCGTTGTGTCGTTCAGTTTATACACGCCGGCGTCATCCGCTGTGGTAATACCGACAAGTACGTTGGGATGCTGCATCACCGGCAGTTGGCCTAACAATCCGGCCAGGTCCCCTGGCCCAATCTTAGCGGCTCAACCGCCCCGCTGGGTATATTCTGTAAGTTTTACCACAGTTTCTGTCGCCTCCTTTACCAGTATATTACTATATATTATACCCTGAACCAAAACAACCTGCTACCTATAGCTTTTTTATTCTGGCGGGAAATGTTTTTTGTCTGCTAAGAGCCGCAGTGGTCAGCCGGCGTTACTCTATACCTGTACTATACCCATCGACAAAAAAGAAACACGGCGTAACCGCCGTATTTCTTAATCATATTTGCAGTTTTCATTGCATTCGGCCGGGCAGGCCCCAAACCCCTCCTGATAATCGCAGGGCTCCAAATGAATGATGACATCACAGGGGTTAAATTCCGCTTTAATGAGGACCTCAATTTCATCACATACGGCATGCGCCTTATCCAGGTGCATATCCTTCTTGAGCACCAGATGCATATCAATCAGCCGGAAGCTGCCTGACCGCCTGGTTCTTAACTGATGGAAAGCGATGACGGCCGGATGGCTGCTGACAATGGTCCTGATGGCTTCTTCCTCTTCCAGCGGCAGGCTGACATCGGTCAGCTCATAGATACTTTTCATGGTCATATTAAAACCGGCCTTGAATACAATTACGGCCACAGCGATGGCGATCACGGGGTCCAGCCAGTACGAGCCCGTTACCTTCATGATGGCCAGCCCGGTAAAAACACCCACACTGGTCCAGATATCAGCTCTTAGATGCAGGGCATCGGCCTCCAGGGCGTGCGACCCGGTGAGTTGGGCGACATAGTACAGCCGGTCTGATACCCAGTAGTTAACCACCACCGACAGGGCCATAACCAGCAGGCCATATTCCAGGTATTCCGGCGCATGCGGCGTGGCAATCTTGCCTACCGATTCATACACAATCCATAAGGCGGCCAGCACAATGAGCACGGCTTCAAATGCCGCCGACAAATTCTCAATTTTGCCATGGCCGTAGGCATGCTGGTCATCCGGCGGCTTGCTGGATTTTTTGACGGCAACATAGGCAACTAAGGCAGCAATCAGGTCCACTGCCGAATGGGCGGCCTCCGAAATAATGCTCACGGCGCCGGAAGTAATCCCGACAATGAGTTTAACCAGCACAAGCAGGGTATTGGACATAACGGATAAGCGCGCTGTCTGCTGTTTTAACTGATTATAATCAGTCTCCAAGCGTTTTCCCTCCATCTACACGAAAAATAAAGAGAACATGGCTTACGCCGGGCCCGTAGCGCTAGCGCAAGCCGGTGTTATCATATTATTCTCCCTGCCGGAATTTTCAGCCGGCAGAAGAATAATAAGAGCCTGCGGGGCCATGATAGGTCCCGCAGGCTCTCCCTGCTGCTTGCTGCCCGGCTGCGCCTTTCACCGAAAGCCGCCTGTTCCTACGCTATTATATTAACACAGCCAGCAATATGTGTAAAATATTCCTGGGGAAAAACGCACTGGTTAGCCGATCTGTACCACTTGCTGTACCGGATACCCCAGGTCGGCCAGCCGCTCGCTAAGTGTCTTGACATCCTTAATATCCGCCCGGATAACCACTTCATACTGGCCTTCCTCGGTCGGGAAGCTGACGAAACTGCCGATACTTACGCCCATATCCTTAAATACCCCGGAAATATCATGGATAACGCCCAGCCGGTCAGGAACAATGATGCTCAGGCGGGTTTTGCCCTGCGGCAAGCCCATGGCGTCAACAAAGGCTTTAAAGATATCGGTTTCCGTTAAAATACCGACAACATCCTGCTGATCATTTATTACCACCAGGCCGCCGATCTTGTTATTATACATAATCAGCGCGGCTTCTTCGACCGTGGCTTCCATCGGAATGGTCAGCACTTTCTTGGTCATGATGTCTTTAACCTGCATCTTCGACAGGAGATAGTTCAGTTCAAACACGGACAGCGAGGTAGCCGGCGAAGCCGATACGTCTCTTAAATCCCGGTCGGTGACAATACCAACCAGTTTGCCGTTATCCACTACCGGCAACCGCCGGAATTTGTTGCTGCGCATAATCTGCAGGGCGTCAACAATGGTCATGGCTGAGGTGATGGTAGTGGGATTGGGTGTCATTCGTTTGGATACAATCATGGTACAGCACTCCCCTATTATTTTTTTCCATTGGGTTCAGGGCGGCAATTAGCCGCCCAGATATGCTTTCCTGATTTCTTCGCTTTCCGCCAGTTCCTTGGCATCGCCTGACAGAGTTATCCGGCCGGTTTCCAGCACATAGGCCTTATTGGCAATCGACAAGGCCATATGGGCATTTTGCTCAACCAGCAGAATGGTAGTACCGGTTGCGTTGATATCCTTGATAATCGAAAAGATTTCTTTTACTAATAATGGCGCCAACCCCATCGACGGTTCATCCAGCAGCAAAATGCGCGGCCGGCTCATTAACGCCCGGCCCATAGCCAGCATTTGCTGCTCACCGCCGGAAAGCGTCCCGGCCAGCTGAGCACGCCGCTCACCCAAACGGGGGAAGCGGGTAAAGACATTATCCATGTCGTTTTTAATTTCTTTGCTATCGGAACGGAGGTATGCCCCCAGCTCCAGATTCTCAAGCACCGACATATGGGCAAAAACCCGCCGTCCCTCGGGAACCTGGGAAATTCCCAGTTTAACAATATTCTGGGCCGCCGTACCGGCAATGTTCTGTCCCTCGAAAATGATCTGGCCTGCTTTTGGCTTCAAAAGTCCGGAGATCGTCCGCAACGTAGTGCTTTTACCGGCGCCGTTGGCGCCAATCAGGGTAACGATTTCTCCCTGGTTTACTTCTACGCTTATGCCCTTCAAGGCATGAATAGCACCATAATAAACATTAATATTGTCAATTTTTAACATCGTCATGATTATACCTCCTCGCCGAGGTAGGCCTCGATAACCCGCGGATTATTTTTGATTTCCTTCGGCGTGCCCTGCGCAATGATGCTGCCGTAGTCAAGCACATAGATGCGTTCACACACACCCATTACCAGGCTCATATCATGCTCAATCAGCAGAATGGTCAGGTTAAACTCTTTTCTAATCCAGCGAATCATTTCCATGAGCTGCTGCGTTTCCTGCGGATTCATACCGGCGGCGGGCTCATCCAGCAGCAATAGCTTGGGCTGAGCCGCCAGTGCCCGGGCAATTTCCAGGCGGCGCTGTTCACCGTACGGCAGATTCTTGGCGATTTCAGCCTTCTTGTCAGCCAGTTGGAAGATCTCCAGGAAGCGGATGGCTTTTTCCTCAATTTCGGCTTCTTCGTTATGATACCGGCCAACCCGGAAAATCGATTCCAATAAACCGTATTTTACGTGAAAGTGATAGGCGATTTTTACATTATCAAGCACGGTAAGATCGGCGAACAGGCGGATATTCTGGAAAGTACGGGCAATGCCGCGCTGAGTTATCTGATAGGGTTTAAGCCTGACTACGCTTTTACCGTCAAACTCAATCTGCCCTTCGGTCGGCTCATATACACCGGTTAACAGGTTGAAAGCCGTGGTTTTACCGGCACCGTTAGGGCCGATTAAGCCGACCAGTTCACCAGGGTTAATTTCCACGTCAAAATTTGAGACAGCCCGCAGGCCGCCGAAAACCTTCGATAGCTTAGTTGCCTTGAGTAGAGCCATGTTTCTTACCTCCTGTCAAGCGGCTGAACATCTTCAGGCTTAGTTCCTTATTGCCGAACAGGCCCTGGGGCCGGTACAGCATTAAGATGATTAGCAGCAGCGAGTAGATAATCATCCGCCACTCCGGATAGCTGGCCAAGGCGGCCGAAACGAAGGTCAGCAGTATGGCGGCCGTGATGCTGCCGGTGATACTGCCCAGACCACCCAAGACGACCATGGTCAGAATGTCGAAGGATTTCATGAACGTAAAGGAAGCCGGATGGGCAATATAAAAGTAGTGGGAAAAGAGCGCGCCAGCCACGCCGGCAAAGGCTGCGCCCATAGTAAAGGCCAATACTTTATATTTTGTCGTATCAACGCCCATCGCCTCGGCCGCAATTTCGTTTTCACGAATGGATATACAGGCCCGGCCGTGGGTGGAATTAATGAAGTTCTTAATGGCAAATACCGTAATAACCGCGAGCGCAAATACCCAGGTAAAATCGGTATAACGGGGAATGCCCATAAAGCCGGAAGCCCCGCCGACATACTGAATATTCAGGATGCAAATCCGGATGATTTCGCCCAAACCTAACGTGGCAATGGCCAGATAGTCGCCATTTAACCGCAAGGTCGGCAAACCAATGGCAAACCCCAATATACCGGCGCTCAAAGCGCCCCCCAGGATAGCGGCAATAAACGGCAGCTGCAATTTTACGCTAAGCACGGCGCTCATGTAGGCGCCGATAGCCATAAAACCGGCATGACCGATGGAAAACTGACCGGTAAAGCCATTAATCAGGTTAAGGCTAACCGCCAGAATAATATTAATACCGACCAAAATAATATTCAATTGCCAAAACGGGCCGATGACATCGCTCATGATCAGGCCCTGAATAATGAGATAAGCAATAATACAAGCTACGATTGCCTGCAGATCTGTTTTAGTTTTTCCTGTTAATTTCAATGCCTGTCACCTACACTTTCTCCCGGATATTTTTACCCAAGAGGCCAGTCGGTCTCCACAGTAAGATAATGATCAGGATGGCAAACGCTGCCGCATCCCGGAACGTGGAAGACCAGAAGCCGCTGACCAGAGCTTCAATAACCCCCAGAATAGTGCCGCCAAGCATAGCGCCGGGAATACTGCCGATGCCGCCAAGCACGGCGGCGACGAAAGCCTTCAGGCCAGGCATAATACCCATCAGCGGGTCAATCGAGTTGTAGTAAATACCAACAAGCACACCGGCGGCAGCGGCGAGGGCCGAGCCGATACCAAAGGTAAAAGAAATTACCCGGTCCACATCAATACCCATCAGCCGGGCAGCATCGGTATCAAACGATACCGCCCGCATTGCCTTGCCTATTTTTGTACGGTGTACGACATAGGTCAGAATGACCATCAACAGCAGGGATACCACGAGGATAATGACTTGCTGGCTGTTAATTACCAGGCCGCCGAGATTATACACTTCAGCATTAAATACCGCCGGGAAGGTGCGCGGCTGCGGCGATACCAACAACATGCCGCCATATTCCAAAAACAGCGACACCCCAATAGCAGTAATCAAGATTGCAATCTTAGGCGCATTCCGGAGCGGCCGGTACGCAGCCCGTTCAATAGCCATACCGATAAGACCGGCGGCAGCCATGGAAAAAATCAGTGCCGGTATAAAGGAGAATTTAAACATCGTGGTGGCAAAAAAACCTGCATAGGCACCCACCATATAAATATCACCGTGGGCAAAGTTGATCAACCTGATTATACCGTAAACCATGGTATAACCCAGCGCTATGAGCGCATAAATGCTACCCAGGGATATACCGTTAATTAATTGCTGTCCAAATTGGACAATTAAGCTTGAAGAGTCCAATGCGCTCTCCCCTCTCCATTTCAAAAAATATTAGTATATGTTGAAGGGCCGGTTGGTCCGGATGGCCGGGGCAAAAGGCCCCGGCCACGGGGGACGCAACGTACCCTCAATTAGGGATTAACCTTTTCTCTAAAGGTTTGTTTGCCGTCTTTCATTTCGATGATAACGGCGCTCTTGACCGGGTCATGATTGGCGTTAAAGGTAATTAAGCCGGAAACGGCCTGATAGTCCTTGGTTTTGGCCAATTCGTCCTTGATCTTGACCGGATCGGTGCTGTTAGCGCGTTTCATGGCCTCAATAACCATCATGGTAGCATCATAAGCCAAAGCGGCAAACGCGTCAGGCGTCTGGTTATATTCTTTCTTATACGCTTCTACGAAGGTTTTTACCGCCGGGCTGTTGTCATCCGGGGAATAGTGATTGCTGAAGAAGGTATTATTCAAAGCTTGCGCCCCGCCGATTTCCGGCAGTTTAGCCGAATCCCAGCCGTCGCCGCCCAGGATCGGCACAGTAAGGCCAAGCTCACGGGCTTGTTTTATAATCATGCCTACTTCCTGATAATAACCGGGAACAAAAACTACATCAGGGTTTTGCGACTTAATCTTGGTTAAAGTGGCTTTGAAATCAGTGTCTTTGGCCAGATACGCCTCGCTCGCAACAATGGTACCGCCATTTTTTTCAAAAGTTTCTTTAAAGAATTGACCTAAGCCCTTGGCATAGTCGCTGGAGTTGTCAATATACAGCGCTGCTGTTTTCGCTTTAAGAGATTTTTGTGCAAACGCTGCCATTACCGAACCCTGGAACGGGTCAATAAAAGCGGCCCGGAACAAAAAGTCGCGGACTTTCCCGGTGTTAGGGTCTACGGTAACCTTGGGATTTGATGCCGTCGGACTGATGGCCAATACCTTGTTATCCGTATTAACCTGGGCCGCGGCAATCACGCTGGAAGACGCAATCGGCGCAATAACGGCGACTACTTTGTCCTGGGTGACTAATTTCTGCATGGCGTTGGCGGCTTCAGCGGCCTCGCTCTTATTATCGGCTACAACCAGACTGAGTTGTTTGCCAAGCACCCCGCCTTTGGCATTAACCTCTTTGATTGCCAATTTGGCAGCATTGGTTGCTGATTGTCCGAAGGTGGCATTACCGCCGGTCATCTCCAGATTAGCTCCGAGCTTGATCACATCGGCCTGCTGGCCGCCGCTGCTGCCGCAGCCGGCAACAAGCCCGGCCACCATAAGTACGGTTACCATTACGCTCACTAACTTGGTGAATCTTGCCTTTGACATTGTTTCCCCTCCCAAAATACTTGATAAGGATGCGGATAGTGCCTGTTATTGTAACACTATCTCCCCCCTAATTATGAGATCATAGCCAAAAAACGTACGCTATAATCTCGCGCCGTTAGTACACGTGTCCACCAACGGCACATCAATGTATGACATACAGTGTAATTATAGGGGTGTTGTCCATCCATGTCAATACTCTCAGCGTAGTACATCTGCCCAAATGTCCACGCTAGGGAAACACTGGGTTAATTTGTCTTTTCAGTAAAAAGGGATAAGGCCGCAGCCTTACCCCTTGCACTCCATTGTACACCGGTAAATTGATTCACAGTATTCGCTTGCAGCTAATGCCTGCCAGCTATATTTTTAAGGATTAATCTTCTCTTTAAACAGTTGCTTGCCATCTTTCATTTCAATTACTACCGCGCTCTTAACCGGGTTATGGCTGGCATCCAGTGTCAGAATGCCCGTGCTGACCTGCAGGTTCTTGGTTTGTTCTAGAGCATCGCGGATTTTGGCGGGTTCGGCGCTGCCGGCCCGTTTGATGGCATCAATAATCATTAAGCCTGCGTCATAACCAAGAGCCGCCAGCGCGCTGGGTTCCTGGCCGTATTCCTTTTTGTAGGCTTCGACAAACTTAACGATGTTGGGGTCTTTATCCTGCGAGGAATAGTGATTGCTGAAGAAGCCGTTATTGAGCGCTTCTGCACCGGCAATGTCAACGAGTTTGCTGTCATCCCAGCCGTCAGTACCCAGCAGCGGAATGGTAATGCCCAGTTCGCGGGCTTGTTTTACAATCTTGCCTACTTCTTCGTAGTAAGCCGGGATGAAGATTACATCCGGATTGGTGGCTTTTATCTTGGTAAGAGTGGCTTTAAAGTCGGTATCTTTCTGCAGGAAGCCTTCTTTGGCTACAATTTTGCCGCCAGCCTGGGTAAAGGAAGCTTCGAACACATCGGCCAGACCCTTGGAA
>JAEZQV010000419.1 GCA_023441125.1 Bacillota bacterium | reverse complement strand
TCAGCGTAAATTCGCCCCGGGGCGGTGTCTCACTAAAATGCCGGCTGATACTGTCTAAACTGCCATGAACAAATTCTTCAAACTTTTTGGTCAGTTCTCTCGCCACGGTGGCCGGCCGGTCCCCCAGGGCAGCTGCCAGTTCGTTCAGCGTCGCCCGCAACCGGTGCGGCGCTTCATAAAAGACCATTGTATAGGGGTGACCGGCCAGCTTAGCCAGCAACTCCCGCCGATGCTTATTGGTTTTGGGGAGGAAACCGACAAAGGTAAACATCGTAGTGTCCAGGCCTGAGGCAATAAGCGCCGTCAGCGCCGCATTGGGGCCCGGCAACGGTACTACCGTCACCTTATGATCAATAGCCAGCCGAACCAGGTCGGCACCCGGATCGGATATGCCCGGCATACCGGCGTCGCTAACGAGAGCTATGGTTTCCCCCTTAAGAAGACGTTCAATAATTTCCGGGCCGCGCACGGCCTTGTTGTGCTCATGATAACTGATAAGGGGCACATGGATATCAAAATGATTGAGTAATTTAAGCGTATGCCTGGTATCTTCAGCGGCAATAGCGGCCGCTTCCTTGAGTATCCTGACGGCCCGGAAACTCATGTCTTCCAAATTTCCCAGCGGTGTCGGGCAGAGATACAGCACACCCGGATTCGTCACAGCATTCACCTGTCCTGCCTGTAGAGCTTCATAATATCTTCGCTATAACAGCCCTTAGTAGTATATACAATTAACGGCGGCAATACAGCCAGTCCCGGCTTGGCGCCCCGCACCCCTTCAATAAGCACCATATTGGGCTTTTTGCCGATGGCGGGATAGACCAGTTGGAGCCGTTTGGGTTCAATGCCGGCCTGGCACATGGCTATAGTAATCTCGGCCAGCCGTTCCGGCAAATGTACCATGGCAAAGCGCCCCCGGTACTTCACCAGATATTTGGCAGCCGCCACTACCTCGGCCAGATTGGCGGTCACTTCATGCCGGGCCATAGCCACCTTGTCGTTGGGACTTAGGTAGCCGCCGCCCACAGGGCGGTAAGGCGGATTGGAAACAACCAGTTCATAATGGCCGCCGGGCAATAATTCTGCAACCCGCCGCATATCACCATCAATAATGGTAAGCCTGTCCTCCAGGCGATTGAGACTGGCTGACCGGCGAGCCCTGTCGGCCATAGCCGGACTAATCTCAACGCCGATGACTGTCCCTGCCCCTCGCGCCAGCAGCAGCAAACCGATAACACCGGTACCGGCGCCAAGATCCACGGCGGTCCCGCCGGGACGAAGACTGGCAAAATGGGCCAACAGCACGGCATCCAGCGAAAAACAGAACTCGTCCGGATGCTGAATCAGTTTCAAATTATTTATAATAAGATCATCCACCCGCTCACCGGGTTTCAGCTCCGCCTCATTAGCTACCATTACTCTTTTTCTACGACTTCATCCCAGGGAATGATTAAAGTCTTGCCTTCCGGCAGGCTGATGGTCGCCGTGCGCTTCTGCTGGTTGATGGAGATGACTTTCCCTTCGCCATCCACCGTGATTACTTCTTTGCCAACTGTCGGCGGCAAAACTTTCTTGGCGCAACAACCGCCATAGCAGTCATTTTCATATTTCAGGCAGCACATCAGCCGGCCGCAAATACCGGAAATTTTAGTGGGATTAAGCGATAGATTCTGATCTTTCGCCATCCGGATAGAAACCGGCTCAAAGTCTCCCAGAAAAGTCGCGCAGCATAAAGAACGGCCGCAGCAGCCAATGCCGTTCATCAGTTTGGCTTCATCCCTCACGCCGATTTGCCTAAGTTCAATGCGGGTACGAAATACGCTGGCCAGATCCTTGACCAGCTCGCGAAAATCAATGCGACCTTCGGCCGTAAAGTAGAAGATAATCTTATTGACGTCAAAAGTATATTCCACATCCACCAGGTTCATAGGCAAACCGTGCGCCAGAATTTTCTGTTCGCAGATTTTAAAGGCTTCCTTTTCCTTCCTGCGGTTGTCTTTCACCTTTTCCTGGTCTTCCTGTGTCGCCTGGCGAAGTACAGGCTTCAGCGGCGCCACAATCTGGCTGTCCTCCACCTGGCGCGGTCCGATAACCACATCGCCAAACTCAAGCCCGCGGGCCGTTTCCACGATTACATGATTACCGGCAGCAATTTCAATGCCACCCGGATCAAAATAATATATTTTACCCGCCTTCTTAAAGCGGATACCTACGACTGTTAACATGTCAATCTCCTTTTTTCGACAAATCCTTTAGTTTTATTAATAATTCCTCAAGCGCCAGCCGGGTATTCGCATTGCTCCCGACGGCGCGAATGGTTTCCCTAACAGCCGCTAATGCCGCCATACTCCAGGCTTCCGGCCAGTTTTGCGCCCAGCCGGCAAGCTGCGGCACAAGATCCCGGTTGTAAAGCAGTTGCTCTTTATAGCTGCCGGCTAGCAGCAATACATCCCGGATTAGATATAGGAGAAATTCCAGAACAATTACAAGCTCTTTGGTTTCCAGACTTTCCAACCTGGCGGTTTGCTCCCAGACAGCCATCCCGTTCCGGTTTTGGAGGCAGTTAAGCAGGTCTATTGCCAGAGCGCGGGGAGCCAACCCTTCGTCCGCCAGTAAATGATGCGCTTTACCCATGCGCCCGCCGCTCAGCCGGGCCGCTACGGCAGCAGTCTCAGGCCCATACCCTTGTCTTACCAGCGCCTGCTCCAGCACCGCAGTTGGCAGGGGATAAAAAGGCACCCGCCGGCAGCGGGATAAAATGGTCGGCAGCAACGGCTTAGACGCTCCTGCCACCAGGATGAAAACAAAGCCGGCCGGCGGCTCTTCCAGCAGCTTCAGCAAACTGTTGGCCGCCTGAACCGTCATGAGCTCGGCATCCTCAATCAAAGAGACCCGCCCCTGGCCGACAGCCGGGGATAAGGCCGCAAAATGCTGCAGCAACCGGATCTGATCAATTTTAATATTGGCACCGTCGGGGCGAACCAGGCTAAAATCAGGGTGGGCCCCACGGCTAAACAGCTGGCAGGAGTGGCATTGCCCGCACGGCCTGCCGTGGTCGCTGCTGCAAAGAATGCCGGCTGCCAGAACGTGAGCGGTCAGGCTTTTACCTACGCCTGACGGTCCGGCAAACAACAGCGCATGCGGAACATTGCCGGCAGTCAGCAGGGTTGTTAACATGGCCACGGTTTGCTGGTGGCCAATCACTTCGTCCCAATTCAGCATCAGGTGTACAGGTCAACCAGCATGCCGCGCACGGCGTCATGCTTGGCCATAATTGACAATTGCCGGTCCTGCCCGGAACGGACATCTTCAGCCATTTCGGCCAGTTTCTCGTCAATCTGCCGGATTGTTGTATACATCTTCTGCCGGCCGTGGCGGTCCCAGCCGGCCCGGGACTCGAGAGTATACATGCGGGACACAGCTTCGCCAATAAATTTGCGGATATGCTCACGGTATGACTTAAGTTCGCTGTACGTCGGCATTTGGGATAAACGGCGGCCGCTCTCATCAATATCGGCCAAGAGCTTCTGCAGCCGTTCGTCCGACTGCTTTTCCTGCGAGTTTAACAAATCAGAAGCAAAATAATCGCCGGTCTTCTCGGTCTTGCTGCTCAGGTCGCGGTCACTTAAAATCGGCTGATTGCTCATACCAAATTTATTTACTTTCATACTCATGTAAACTTAGTCCTCCTGCCCTCAATTTCCCATGGCAGATTACATTCTTCTTATCCCTTAAATTATAAATGGTTTCAATAAAATAATCAAATATTTGCCAGTAAAATAGCAGTAATAAAGGCAGGGCTGTGTTATGCCCTGCCAAAAAGTTGCTGTACCGCCAGATAAATTTCCGAATGGATTTGTTCAATTGTTTTGATTTGTCCGCTATGTACGCACTCCACGGTATGCCAGTTATATTTTGCGGCGATATCGCAGGCATTGGCAAAGCAATACGCCAG
>JAEZQV010000385.1 GCA_023441125.1 Bacillota bacterium | reverse complement strand
GTGCAGACGTAATGGATACGTTTAAGAACATAGTAGCTGCTATGGAAGACTATGCCGTTACGCACCAGGTGCCTATCATCAGCCCTGAGGGCGCTCATTTATTGCAGACAGTAGCCGCCGCCGCCAGGCCTGCCGCCATTTTAGAAATTGGCACAGCCATTGGCTATTCAACCTTGTTGCTGTCTGCGGTTATGGACCCCGGTGGTCAAATAACGACAATTGAACAAAACCGGGAACGGATCGAAATCGCCCGGGAGTATCTTGCCGCCGCCGGCGTAGCCAGTCAAATCGAGCTTCTCGCCGGTGATGCCGGCCAGATTTTGTCCGGGCTTGCCGGTCCATTTGATCTCGTGTTCATTGATGCTGCCAAAGGACAATATCTTGATTATTTGCATAAAGTTATGGACAAACTGTCTCCGGGAGCAGTCGTCATTGCCGATAATGTATTATTCCGCGGCTGGGTTTTGGACGAAACTAAGGCCGCGCCGCGCCGCTATCGCACAATCATAAAACGGCTTAGAGCCTATCTTGATTTTGTTACCCACAGCAGCTACTTTAAAACAACGCTGTATCAGATTGGCGACGGTATCGCCGTATCGCATTACCAGGGAGAGACGCAGCTATGAAAAAACCAGAATTATTGGCTCCGGCCGGTAATCTTGAAAAACTGAAAATGGCGCTCATTTACGGCGCCGATGCCGTGTATATGGGCGGTAAAGCTTTCGGCCTGCGGGCTTTCAGCGACAATTTTACCGCCGAGGAAATGAAAGAGGGCGTAGAGTTTGCCCACAGTCTTGGCAAAAAAGCCTACATAACGGTTAATATTTTCCCTCACAACGAGGACTTGGCCGCCTTGCCTGATTATATCCGGTCAATTGCCGCCCTGGGCGCTGATGCTATCATTGTTTCTGATCTGGGCGTATTTCGTATTGCCCGGCAGGTGGCGCCGTCACTTGCTGTTCATATCAGTACGCAGGCCAACAGCACCAATTGGTCGACGGTGCAATTCTGGCAGGAACTGGGGGCAACCAGGGTCGTGCTGGCCCGCGAACTATCACTGGCCGACATTGCGCTGATCCGGCAAAAGGCGGCTATTGAGCTGGAAGCTTTTGTTCATGGCGCCATGTGCATGTCGTACTCCGGCCGCTGTTTGATCAGCAATTACTTAACCGGCCGTGATGCTAACCGGGGTGAATGCGCCCAGCCTTGCCGCTGGAAATACCATGTTATGGAGGAAAGCCGGCCAGGCGTCTATTATCCGGTTGCCGAGGACGAACGCGGCACTTATTTCTTTAATTCCAAGGATTTATGCCTTATTGGTCATATGCCCGCTTTGATCGAAAGCGGCTTAAACAGTTTAAAGATAGAAGGCCGTATGAAGAGTGTCCATTATGTTGCCACCGTGGTAAAAGTATATCGTGAGGCCATTGACAGCTACCTCAGTGCACCGGCGGCATTCACCGTCAAGCAAAATTGGCTGGACGAGCTCCAAAAAGTCTCGCACCGGGAATATACCACCGGCTTCTACTTTAATAAAACAACCGAGCAAGATCAGATTTACACTTCTTCCAGCTATATACAAAGTCACGATTTTATTGGTCTCGTTAAAGAGTACAATGCGCAGACGGGGCTGGCGGTAATCGAGCAGCGCAATAATATGAAGGTCGGCGAGGAGATTGAAATTATGCAGCCGGGCACCGAAAATAGCGTGCAAAAAATTACGGCAATGTTTGATGCGGCGGGGAATGCAATTGAAGTGGCGCCTCATCCGCAACAAATTGTTACCATGCCCATGGCCCGGCCGGTTCTGCCTGATGCCATGCTGCGACGGCCGGAAAGGCGGCGGACGAATCCATGAGCAATCAGCAGGAAAAACCCATTTACATTCAGGTTGAACCACGCCAGGTTAATTTGGTAAACCGAATTATGGAAGGCTATGAATATCTGGGCGTTGTCAGCACCCTGGACCGGGCAACCGGCTTGCTGGTGATCCGGGCAACACCGGATACGGCCGGCGAAGTCCGCGATATTCTGGCCCATCTGCCGGTAGCTGTCCGCTATACGGAGCACACTGAATAACTGTTTGCCTTACTAAGCCATACTATACCTGTCTAACTTGCATTAGAAGGTGGTAGTATGGCTTTTTCCAATACACGCATGTATCGGCTGGTGCTATTTTTTTTGGTTTTATCAAGTCTGCTGGTTATGCGGCTGTTCTACTTACAGATTCTGCACGGCAAAGAATTAGCGCTGGAAGGACTGAGCATTCGCGTGCAGGAAATGCCGGTAGAAGTTGCCAGAGGCGAAATTCTGGACCGCAATCGCCTGCCGCTGACCAACACAACGCAGGACTACAGTGTGGTTGTTTTCCCCGGACAGATAGAGCATAAATCGGCCGAGTCCCTAAGTAAGCTGGCCGGATTATTGCCTTTGACTGCTGAACAGATCGAAGTAGGCCAGCGGCGCCTGTTAGCCAGTGAATACCCCTTCCGGCTGATCAAAGGCATTGACGGTGCTGTTGCGCAGCAAATTAATGCGCTGCAGCTGCCGGGGATTGTCGCCATTGCCGAAAAAGTGCGTTACGGGCAAGGCTCGCTGGCAGCCCATGTTGTCGGCTATATCAATACCGCCGACAATAAAGGCGTCAGCGGTATTGAAGGCATGTACGACGAGCTGTTGCGCGGCAATCAGCCGGAATATGTCGCAGCGATCGTTGATGCCGGTCATTCGCTGATCCCCGGCCTGGGTTATAAACGCATGCGGCTGTCAGCCGATAACCGGGAAACTAATATTATTTTGACCATTGACCGGCAAATTCAGCAAAAAGTCGAAGAAGTCATGGACCGGTCAATAAAAAAAGGCGCCGTGGTGATCCTGCGTCCAAACAGCGGCGAAATATTGGCCATGGCATCCAGGCCAACGTTTAATGCCAATAATTTGAGCCAGTACCTGGAGCAAAGCAGCGCGCCGCTGCTAAACCGGGCCATCTCAGCCTATCAGCCGGGTTCTGTGTTCAAGCTGGTAGTGGCTGCCGCCGCCCTGGAAAACAAAACAGTGCAGATGAACGACGTTTTCTTTGACCCGGGCTATATTGACGTAGACAACACCAGATTCCAAGGCTGGGATTACGAGCAGGGAGCAAAAGGGAACCTGACAATTACCGAGGCATTGGCGCATTCCAGCAATCCGGTTTTTATTCAAGTGGCCTTAAAGGTAGGCGCCGATAAGCTGGTTGCCATGGCCCGGAAACTTGGGTATGGTTCCCGTACCAAGCTTGAGCTCCTGGGCGAAAACGAGGGCAATATCCCGGATGCAGACGAATTATATCCCGGCGATTTAGCCAATTTGGCCATTGGGCAGGGCGTTTGCGAAGCTACACCGGTGCAGATAGCGCAGACAGTGGCAACCATCGTCAACGACGGCATTAAAGTGGACCCGTATATTGTCAGCACGCTTACCAGTACGGACGGCACCACGATAAAAAACTTTCAGCCCCGCGCCGGGATACGGGTTATGTCCAGACAGACGGCGGAAAAATTGCGCTCCATGATGACGGCGGTTACTCAATTCGGCACCGGCCAGGCAGCTTATGTCGATGAATTTGGCTCGGCCGGCAAGACGGGTTCGGCGGAGACCGGCAGGACCAATGCAACCGGCCAGGGTATTAATCACGCCTGGTTTGCCGGTTATACCCCCCTGGAGCATCCCAAGTATGTTATCGTGGTTTTTGTCGAGGAAGGCATGTCCGGCGGCAATGTCGCTGCGCCAATTTTCCGGGATATTGCCACAGCCATCTTAAAGAATTGAGCAAAGTTTGTACTTACGGTGAACGGCATGTTTTTTGTAGTCAAAATATAAAAATTATGCTAAAATGTAAAAGCTGGCATATTCCAACCCAGTTTTTACATAGATAATTTGCTGGTTTTTAAACCAAGACAAGCTGGAGATGATAGCATGAACGCGACTGCCGGTAAAATACTGGTCATCCACGGACCTAACCTGAATCTGCTGGGGAAGCGTGAACCGGAAGTATACGGAGCTACCACGCTGGCGGACATTAATGTCATGCTCACGGAACGATCCGGTGACTTGGGTGTGGAACTGACGATTACCCAGACTAACCATGAAGGCGTCATGGTTGACACCATTCAGCAGGCTGCTGGCCAATACGACTGCATTATCATTAATCCGGCGGCTTTTACTCATTACAGCATTGCCGTGCGGGATGCGCTGGCAGCAGTGAATATTCCAGCTATTGAAGTGCATTTATCAAATATTTACCGGCGGGAAGAATTCCGTCATCATTCCGTTGTTGCCCCGGTAGCAGTTGGGCAGATTGCGGGCTTTGGCGCTAACGGCTATCTCCTGGCGCTGGAAGCCGCAACGGCTATTATAAGGAGCGATAAGTCATGATTGAAGAGCGTTTGGCAAGTCTGTATAAACTCATGACGGCCAACAGCCTTGACGGTATCATCGTGACCAAGCCTGAAAACCGCCACTACTTTAGCGGCTTTACCGGTTCTTCCGGGATGCTGGTGCTCGGCGGGCAATCCCCGGTACTGTTAACGGATTTCCGGTATATCGAGCAGGCTAAACAGCAGGCGCCACTGTATCAGGTTATCCGCCACGGGGCATCTATGCTGGTCACCCTGGCCGATGTCAGCCGGACAGCAGGGCTGCGCCGCATTGGTTTTGAAAGTGATTATATCACCTGGGATTATTACCGCCAGTTGACAGAGCAGCTTACGGCAGCAGAGCTTGTCCCGGTTACACTTGATGCTTTACGGATGGTTAAAGACCGTATGGAGCTCGGCCTGCTTGCCAAAGCCGTGAAAATTGCCGATGCTGCGTTTAACCAGACCCTCAAAATTATCAAGCCGGGAATTACGGAATTAGACATTGCCTTGGAGCTGGAATACCAGATGCGCAAACGCGGAGCTGAAAAACCAGCTTTTGATACCATTGTCGCCTCAGGGGTACGCAGCGCCCTGCCCCATGGCCGGGCTTCCAATAAAGCGGTAGAAGCCGGCGATTTTGTAACTATGGATTTTGGCGCAGTATATGAGGGCTATCACTCTGATATGACGCGCACGGTGGTGGCCGGCAAAGCTTCTCCCAAACAGCGCGAAATTTATAATACTGTATTAGCGGCTCAGTTGGCCGGTGTACAGGCCGTAAAAGCCGGCAGGGCGGGAAAAGAGGTTGACGGCGTTGCCAGAGAGGTAATTGCCGCTGCCGGCTATGGGGATTTTTTTGGTCATGGCTTAGGCCATGGTGTTGGACTTTTTATTCATGAGGAACCGCGATTATCACCGTCAGGCGAAGTTATCTTGGCACCAGGTATGGTAGTATCTGTTGAGCCCGGAATATATATTCCCGACTGGGGCGGTGTCCGGATTGAAGACCTGGTTGCGGTTTCTGCCGCTGGCTGCACTATCCTTACGGCCAGCAGCAAGGACTTAATAGAATTAGATTAATTTGACCGAACAATGGGGAGGCTTATCAATGATTTCAGTTAATGATTTCCGTACTGGGGTAACCGTTGAAATCGATGGTGATGTCTGGCAAGTTGTAGACTTCCAGCACGTAAAACCTGGTAAAGGAGCGGCTTTTGTCCGTGCCAAGCTAAAAAATGGCCGCACCGGCGCTGTTGTGGAACGCACCTTTAATGCCGGTGAGAAGTTGCCCAAAGCACATGTTGACCGGCGGGAAATGCAATTCTTATATGAGAGCGACGGCATGTTCAACTTAATGGATAATGAAACCTTTGAGCAAATTGAATTATCGACCGAGCAGATGGGTGACGCCCGTAAGTTCCTGAAAGAAAATATGACTATTGCCGTATTGTTCTTCCAAGGCAATGTTATTGGTATCGATCTGCCGATGTCGGTTGAACTTACCGTTGTGGAAACAGATCCCGGTATCCGCGGCGATACTGCAACCGGCGGTACCAAACCGGCCAAGCTGGAAACCGGCCATGTGGTGCGCGTGCCATTGTTTATCAATATTGGCGAAGTATTGAGAGTGGATACCCGTACCGGCGATTATATTGAACGCGCATAATATACGCTAGACTAAAATCCCCCTGAAGTTATGTTTTACTACGCATTGGACATACTACAACTAGTAGCCAAAGCTTAGAACATAGCTAAAGGGGGTTTAATTTTTCATGAGAAATCTTAAAGAAAAAGTAGCTTATTTACATGGATTAACACAAGGCCTTAATGTTAACGAACATTCATCTGAGGGTAAGATTTTACTCAATATTATTGATGTCCTTGATTCTTTTGCCGACGAGGTCCAAAATGTTAATCTGGCGCAGCTGGAACTGGAAGATTATGTCGAATCCATTGACGAGGATTTAACTGACCTGGAAGAAGAAGTTTACGAAGAAGTATTTGACAGTGATGACGATGACTACGATGATGAAATGTATGATGGTACCTTTGAGGACGATATGGTTGAAGTTGCCTGTCCGGACTGTCATGAACTTGTCACGTTTGAATCCGCCATCCTGGATGATGACGAAGATATTGAGGTGACCTGCCCGTATTGCGGCGGAGTTGTCTATGATAACACGTTGGACATCGTGGCGGAACAATCGCATAACATAAAAGATTCCAGTCATATTATGCATCCAGGCGTTTAGCCTGGATAATCATTACTTACCGTACCATCCCGGGAAATTTCCCGGGATTTATTTATTTGGCATAATTTATTTTTTTAAACATATCTATGTAAAGAAAATCGCTTACGAAGACAACTTAACAATTGTTCATGGGTGAGACTACTGCTCAGGATAGATGGAGTGAAATAGTATGGAAAATATGCGAATGGTACTGAGTCGATATATTTACCCTGTTTTGCCTGCCCCTTTGGCCGGATTGCTGCAGTCCCTCCCTGACATGCTTATCAACAAGCTTACTGAAATCCGCATTAGAGCCAACCAACCGCTGCTGCTGGTGCTTAACACCCGTGACAGTGTGACAGTTCAGGCCGAACAGGCAAACAGTAAGGGCGCTTTGTATCATTGCACCCAGGAGGATGTCAGCCGTACGGTTCAATTGCTTTGTAAAAATTCTGTGTATGCCTTTGAAGAAGAGGTACGTCAAGGCTATCTGACTATTAATGGCGGACACAGGGTCGGTCTGGCCGGACAGGCTACGACATTTGACGGTACAGTTAGAACATTAAAGCATATCAGTTCGCTGAACATCCGGCTGGCCCGTTCCGTCCCCGGCTGTGCAGACCGGATTCTGCCTTTCGTTATTGACGCCGCCAGGCGGCAAATATGCAATACGCTGCTGATCTCGCCGCCCCGTTGCGGCAAAACCACAATTCTCCGGGATTTAATCCGGCAGTTAAGTATCGGTATGCCTGGCCTGCCGGGGATACAAATCGGCGTTGTTGACGAGCGTTCCGAGATTGCCGCCTGTCTGGACGGCGTTCCCAGTATTGATTTAGGCCCGCGGGTGGATGTCCTGGACGCCTGCCCCAAAGCCAGCGGCATGCTGATGCTAATTCGCTCCATGGCCCCGGATGTAGTTGCTACGGATGAGCTGGGCCGAAAGGAGGATGCAGCGGCTGTGCGGGAAGCCATTCATGCCGGTGTCAGTGTAATTGCCACCGCCCATAGCCGAACCCTCCAGCAATTGCGGGAGCGACCTTACATTGGCGAACTTGTAGAGCAAAATTTTTTTGACAGATATGTGTTCCTGAGCGATCGCCTGGGGCCGGGTACGGTCGAGAAAATATACGATGCTTCCCGGCTCAAGGAATTATATTCCGGTCCGAATGAGGTGAAAATATGTGGTTAAAAATCATTGGCAGTTTCCTGGTGGTGACTGCCTGCGCGGCTGTTGGTTTTAGCCTGGCCGCCCGTTATGCCGAACGTCCCCGGCAAATCCGTCAGCTCATCAGTTGTATCGCCGCCTTGAAGTCCCAGATCAATTATGCCGCCGAACCCCTGCCGGCGGCCCTGACGCTGTGCACCGGCGGCATCACCGGCCCTGTTGCCGAATTGTTTCACTGTATGGCGAAAAATTTAGTTGAGCGTGGCTGGTTGACGCCCCAAGCGGCCATGCAGCAAGCCCTTAATCAAGCTGCCAAGCTGGTTTTGAACAAACCGGAACGGGAAGTCCTGGCTGTGTTTAGTGCCAACCTGGGGGGGATGAACCGGGAGGAGCAGCATAAATCGCTGGACCTGGCGCAGGAACAACTAGCGCGGATTCAATATGAAGCCGAGAAGTTATGTGAACAAAATGTAAAAATGTACCGGTATTTGGGCATTTGCGGCGGCTTGGGCCTGGTCATAATCCTGGTCTGACAAATTACTCGTATAAGGAGGAGAAAGAGGCATGGGCTTAGACGTTCTCTTTAAAATTGCCGGTGTCGGGATCTTAATATCGGTTTTCCACACGGCTTTAAAACAGGCAGGCAAAGAAGACATGGCACATTTATGTACCCTGGCCGGGTTTGCATTGGTGTTGTTATGGGTGGTGCAACTCTTGGGCCGGCTGTTTAACACCGTTCAGGACGTATTTAAGCTGTTCTAAGGGGTGTAATTGATGGAAATCATCCAAATTATCGGCCTAGGATTTTTAGTAACCTTATTAATTCTAATTATAAAGCAACAGCGCCCCGAACTGGCCGTCCAGCTTGCCCTGACTTTATCAGCCATTATCTTTTTAATGGTACTCAGCAAACTCAATGTTGTCCTGGATTTATTCCGGGATTTAGCGGCCAAGGCCAATATCAGCCAAATGTATTTAAATACGATCCTTAAAATTATCGGCATAGCCTATGTGACCGAATTTGGTGCCCAGGTCTGCCGTGATGCCGGCGAAAGCGCAGTTGCCGGAAAAATTGAATTTGCCGGCAAAATACTGGTCATGGTTATGGCCGTGCCAATCATTGCTTTAGTACTGGATACCATCGTAAGACTGATTCCTTAAGGTGGAGAGCGTGTGAGAATACTAATAGTATTGCTATTGTGCCTGATCCTCGGCAGCAGTGTTGCCTGGGCCACTCCCGCTGAACCGGAATTGCCGCTGGATTTACTGGAAAGCACATCGGTAAATAATGTTAACCATTTTATCCAGACGGTAAATCATGAACTGAATGAAGATATCCCCCAGCTAACCGCCGAGACAATCAAGGATATTGCTATGAAGGGACTGTCTTTTAATTGGCAGGCCATCAGCAGCAAATTTATATCCTATCTATTTAAAGAACTGGCAGCCAACATCCATCTTATGGGAAAGTTGCTGTTTCTGGCTGTATTATGCGCGCTACTGCAAAATTTGCAAAATTCTTTTGATCAGTCAGCCATTTCCCTGTTAGCCTACAGTGTGTGTTTTATCTTTCTCTGTGTAATAGCCCTGAGCGCTTTTTATCAGGGACTGACTCTGGCCAGAGAAACGGTAGGCAACATGGTAGGGTTTATGGAAGCGCTGCTGCCCCTTTTACTGTCCCTGTTGGCCGGTGTCGGCGCGTTAACCTCGGTAGCGCTCCTGACGCCCTTGATGCTGCTGGTGGTTGGTGTAACCAGTGTCGTCGTGAAGGATATTATATTACCGTTGCTGTTTCTGACAGCAGTCCTGGAATGTGTCAACTATTTGTCCGGCAAATATAAACTAACCAATTTAACCGGGGTATTAAAACAGGCCGGGATGATGACTCTGGGGTTTGTCCTGGTGGTGTTTATCGGTATAGTAAGTATTCAGGGAGTGGCCGGCAGCATAGCCGACGGCCTGACGTTGCGAACAGCCAAATATGCAACCGCTACTTTTATACCGGTAGTCGGCAAAATGTTTGCCGATACCGTTGAATTGGTGATGGGCGCCTCCTTATTATTAAAAAATGCAGTAGGTATCTTCGGCGTGCTGAGTATATCCTTACTGTGCGCACTGCCTTTGATTAAACTTATTTCATTGGTAATCGTACTCAAGATTGCCGGCGCTCTGATTCAGCCTATGGGTGATGAAAAAATGGCCAAGTGTCTGGACGCGATGGGCAATAACCTGTTACTGCTGTTTGGTGCGGTGCTTACTGTTGCTTTGATGTTCTTTCTGATCATTACTATGATTATTGGCGCCGGCAGTGTGGCATTGATGCTCCGGTAGCAGCGGGTAGGTGATGAAATGATAGCTTCGATTACCGAGTGGGTTAAGGGCATCATCCTGGTAGTATTATTTGCTTCCTTTCTGGAGCTTTTATTGCCAAGCAACAGTATGCAGAAATTTATCCGGGTGATTCTTGGTTTATTTATTATGCTGGCAATCCTGCAGCCGGTGATCGGCGTTCTGGAAAAAACCTGGACGGAAGATCAGTTGCCTGTGCTGGCCAGGCTGTCCGGCAACAGACTGACGGATACTGAAATTGTCAATGCCGCCAGTCACGCGGCCGGCAAACGGGAACAGCTGGCCCGCGATTTATACATCCGGGATTTATCAAGGCAGATTAGAGCCACGGTACTGGCCATTGATGGCGTCGCCGATGCCAAAGTAACAATTGCGTTTGAGGATACCAATCAGCCAGAGACTAAAGTGATCGGCAAAATAAAGCAAGTGCTGGTGCTTATCAAAGCAGGTCCTACCATAGACGAGCGGCAGGTTGCCAGGATAGCAATCAGCCCGTCCGCAGCCGCGGAAAAAAAGCCGGCCGGTCTCTCACCGGCAATCACCGATAAGGTTAGCCGGGCGGTAGCTGAACTATATCAGCTCAGGAGCAATCAAATTATTATAAAATCAATGGATTAAGGAGGTTTAACTATGATGGCAGGCACATCCCTGAAGGAGTGGCTTTCAGGAGCCAAAAAACTAATTCCCAGTCAGGTATTAAAAGAGGGCGCGGTTAACACCAGGCTAATCTGGCTAGGCTTGCTGGGAGTAGCACTATTGTTAATCGGCGGGATCTATGAGCCGTCTGCTGTTAAGCCCCAGACGGCGAATTCGGCCGAGACGGCAAAAACTCCGGCAATCGTCAGCCGGAGTTATGAAGAAGCTCTCGAAAGTAAGCTCGCCAATCTGCTGGCGCAGGTCAAAGGGGCAGGAACGGTATCGGTGAATATAATGTTAGAATCCGGCGCCAGCCAGGAGCATGCCAAAAATGTGACTAAAGAAGTAAAAACAATTCAGGAAAAGGATACGGCCGGCGGCCTACGCACCACCACGGAAACCAAAGAATCCGAACAGGTTTTGTTAAGCAAGGAAAATGGTATCGACAAACCGGTCATGGTCCGCGAATATAAACCGGTAATCCGGGGTGTATTAGTCGTGGCGGAAGGTGCCAATGACTCAACCGTAAAGGCTAACCTGACCAGGGCCGTGGAATCCGGTCTGGGAATTCCAGCGTATAAAATTACTGTATTACCCCAAAGAAAGTGAGGAAAAAAGCCATGAAAGTAATCACTGTTTTTTCATTAAACAGAATTGGTCTCATTGCGGTCTTTCTGGTGGCGGCCGGTATCCTTTCCTTACTACTCAGCGGTGCCTGGAACTATGCTCAGGATTGGCGTCAGGTCAGGGCGGACCGATCCAATGCCATGCAGGTTACGAAAGCGGTAGCGACGGAACAGGTTGTCCCCGCCATGGCACCGGATTTCTTTACCGAATACCGGCTCGAGCGGGATAAAATCAGGAGTGAAAAATCCGACCTACTCCGGGAAATTATTAAAAACTCGCAAACAGAGAATGCCAAACATCAGGCCCAGGAAACCATTCTTAAAATGACGCTGGAAAAGCAACGCGAAGCAGAGATGGAAAACCTGATTAAAGCCAAAGGGTTTGCCGATGCACTGGTTTTTGTCCGTGACAATTCAGTCAGTGCCGTCGTAAAAACAACAGCCCTGACCAAAGAGGAAGTTGTCCAGGTGGCAGAGATTATCAGCCGTATTGCCGGCGTTAAGCCTGAGGATATCACGGTCAGTGCCAAGCCTTAACAGCGCGTTAAGTAGAGCGGGTGCTCTGCTTATTTTTTTCACCAAAACCGGCGGGCGCTGTCAACGTTTAAAGAATTTGGCCTAAAACAAGTTTTTCTAAGGCGAAATTGTAAAAATGGAAAAAGCTTGGTATAATAATATAGTTATAAGATGCCTTTGATGATAATAGATTTTAGTATACTGGGGATTTTGGGGGGGTAGGAGTGGAAAAAAAAGACCGTATGGAAAAAACAGAACACAATGATGTTGGTTCGATTCGGATCGCCGACGAAGTGGTTGGTATTATTGCCGGACTGGCAGCAACCGAAGTTTCGGGCGTAGCCGGGATGAGTGCCGGTTTAGTAGGTGGCATTGCCGAAATGCTCGGCAAAAAAAACCTGTCTAAAGGAGTCAAGGTAGAAGTCGGCGAAAGAGAAGCTGCCGTTGATTTATACATTATTGTCGAATATGGAGTGCGCATCCCGGATATAGCCCTGAGAGTGCAGGAAAACGTCAAACGGGGCATTGAGTCCATGACCGGGCTTGATGTTGTGGAAGTCAATATCCATGTTCAAGGTGTGGGCTTTGCCCAGGAAGCTAAAGAAGAAGACATTCGGGTAAGATAAAGGAAACGGCCGGAGAAAGGAGATACTATGGGAATTATTGACCGCATCATTCTGTCCATTTACACATTTTTGCTGACCTTTTTGTCAGTCGCCGTTATTCTCCTGTCTTTACGCCTTATTCCTTTGGAATTGGCGGGGACAAGCCTGGCTTATATCTATGGTCAGTGGGAGGCAGCGTTAGTTGGTGCCGTATTTTTTCTGGTAAGTATTCGCCTGCTTTTGGCCGGAATTCGTTCCAGAAAAGCCAAAGATGCGATTGTCCACCACAATGATATGGGGGACGTGCATATTTCGCTTGACGCCGTGGAAAATTTGGTGGAGAAGGTAGCCAGACATATTCGGGGAGTACGCGGTATCAAAGTCAATGTTGCCTTGGCGCGCGAGGGGATAAGCGTACACATGAAAGCGGTGGTAAGCCCGGAAAGCCATGTACCAACCGTGGCCGCTGAAATTCAAAATCGCGTTCATGAATATATAAAAAATACCGTAGGCGTGGAATTAGCCGATGTCCAGGTAAGAGTAGACAATATCAGCAACGATTTTAAAACGAAACAGCGTGTTGAATAGGGAGGACTGTTATGAATTCCAAAGTGCTGGAAGAAATATGGCAATACCATAGTGGCAAGATTCTGGGGGTATTGCTAGGGTTCCTTATTGGCATACTGGTCATTACCTTTGGCTTCTTTCGCACTCTGTTTGTAGTGTTGTGCGTTATTGCCGGGTATATAGTTGGCAAACGAATTGATCAAAAAGAAGATATTATGGAAATTTTGGACAAACTGCTGCCGCCGGGCTATAACCGGTAGCAGCGCAAGAAAGAGGGAAATTATGAGCCGAAGAAAGGCCCGGGAAATGGCAGTACAAGCATTGTTTCAACTTGATTTCAACTCAGGTGTCACCAGCGAGGAGGCGCTCACCGCTGTATTAACCGAGCGCGGGGAAGAAGTTAATGAAAATACTAAATTGTATGCCAAAGCACTGGTAGACGGAACCTATAATAACTTACCCGCAATTGATGAATACATTTCCGAACTGTCACGGGAATGGAAGCTGGACCGGATGGCCGGTGTCGACCGTAACATTGCCAGGATGGCTATCTTTGAAATGAAATATAGCCAGGAGCGGCTGCAGCCGGGCGTAGCCATCAATGAGGCCGTCGAGCTGGCCAAAACATTTGGCACCGAGGATTCAAGCCGCTTTATTAATGGAATTTTAGGCTCGATTGTCAAGAATAAAGAATTATCATGAAATATGTGTTGGGAATAGATACCAGTTGCTACACCACCTCGGTAGCCATTCTGGATGAGCGGGGGCAGCTAATATCCGACTGCCGCCGGATATTAAAGGTCAAAGCCGGGGGACGCGGCCTGCAGCAGTCGGAAATGGTGTTTCAGCATACGCGCAACCTGCCGGAATTGTTTGCTGAAGCCGTTCTGCCACTTGGCAAGCCTGAGTTTAGCGCCATTGGTGTCTCCGCTTTTCCCCGTCCTGTACCGGATTCCTATATGCCTGCTTTTCTGGTTGGGGAAGGGTATGCTACCGTATTGTCCGTTAGCCAGTCGGTACCGCTTTATCGCATTAGCCACCAGGAAAATCATATTTTTGCCGGGTTATGGTCAGCCCAGGGCCCGCTGGCGAAAGATTTTCTGGCTGTACATTTATCCGGCGGCACAACGGAGATCGTGCGGGTCGCCCGCGCCGGCTCACCGGCTACTCAGCGCCTGAACATTGAAATGGTAGGCAATAGTCTGGACATCCACGCCGGCCAGCTTATCGACCGTATCGGCGTACTCCTTGGTTTGGCTTTTCCAGCCGGACCTAGTCTGGAGAAGCTGGCAGACTCTGCCCAAGCTGAAGCAATACCGATTCCCTTTACCCTTCGTAATGCCCAGGTTAGTTTTGCCGGTCCGGAAACGTTTGTCCGGAAACTGGTTGCGCAAGGAGCGGCTGCAGCCCCGGTTGCCGCCGGCGTCCAGCTCTGCATTGCCCGCGCGGTAAC
>JAEZQV010000365.1 GCA_023441125.1 Bacillota bacterium | reverse complement strand
ATTTAGACCCCATTACGGCTGTGTTTATTTCTGCGGTATTGCTGGGAGAGCCGCTTACCTTTCAGCAGCTACTCGGCGGCATTCTCATTTTAGGCGCTGCATTCTTCAGTGAAACCGGCGACAAACTGCTGCAAAGCCGCAAGTCTAATTGTACAAATTTGCAGTAGGCTGTATGGCTACCCGCGGCGTCAATTACATTTTGTCTAGTCTCTCAAGTAGTTTGGCATACTGGTGCAGTGTTTGCTCATCCTTTACTCTGACACCGGATTGATAATATTCTATCTCGCCACTGCCTTCGTTGATTCTGCCCATTCTTTCCATAGTTCTTTTTAAATTCTCGGCCGTACCTATGCCGCCGTCAATAATATCCACTTCCGCCGGAAAAAGCTTCTGCAATAGATCTTTATAGAAAGGAAAATGAGTACAGCCCAGTACTACCGTTCCGTATTGATCGAGCTGAAATGGGGCCAATTGGTCTCTAAAATAAGGTAATAATACTTCTTCACTAAACTCAAACCTTTCGGCGAACTTTACCAGTCCGGGCAGAGCAAGGCCATCGACAATATGGTCGCTGTCAAGTTTGTTGACCAGATTATTAAATTTATCTTCCCGCAGCGTCAGGTTTGTCGTTAATACCAGCACCCGGGCGCCTCGCGCCTGGCTTTTGATAATCGCGGGTTTTACCGCCGGTTCTATGCCGATGATAGGGAAGACGTACGTTTCCCGCAACTCCCTGGCTGCGGCGCTTGTGGCCGCATTACAGGCAATGACTAGGGCTTTAACACCTTGTTGTGCGATAAAATCGACAGCTTCAAATACGTATTTTCGTACCTCGCTCTTGGATTTCTCCCCGTACGGTACATGTAATGTATCGGCATAGTAAATATAATTTTCGTTTGGCAGTAGCCGTAAAGCGTGATGAAGTACCGTTAAACCGCCTATGCCAGAGTCAAAAAAGCCTATCTTCATATTGCTTCTACCTCGCTTTCTTACTCCCCATTAGTATCTGCTATATCAATTAACATATTACCAAATTCACCTCTTAATGGGAAGCACTAACACAGCAAGAAGACAAAACAATATCCCTGTCCCCCGGTTTTGTGAAAGCAGCAGGTGCTGCCGGGGGTGGCTTTAATTAATCCGGTCAACATCGGTCACACAGGTTTGGCATATACCATAGGCTTCCATTCGGGTGTGCAAGATTTTAAAATTATTCTTTTGCGCCAATTTATTCTGCAGCACCTCTACTTCGGCGTCGGTGTCCTCGATAAGCCGGCCGCATTTTATACACATAAGGTGGTTATGATGTTCTTTTTCAAGTTCATACCGGAAAGAACCGTCGCTATGTTTAAAGCCGCTGGCTAAACCGCATTCACACAGCAATTTTACAGTTCTGTAGACAGTAGCCATACCAATATTGGGGTACTGCTGCTTAGTCATATTATATAGTTCTTCAACAGTTACATGTGCATCTGCATTAACAAAAACAGCTAAAATAGATCTGCGTTGTTGTGTTAATTTCCGTTCACCATTGTTTAGATAATTGCTTAAAACTGCTTCAAGTTTATGGAGCTGCATGCTAATACTCTCCTTCATTTCTGGCCTTTATCACAGATTACCTGTCAATGCAAAAATTAAATATTCTGCCGGTAGCTCTGTAAAAACCAGCTATTTGTCTTGTAACAAATAGCTGGTTCTTTATTATTGGTCGTACTCACACCATTATTTTGGGGCCTGAGCCAATGCCTTTTGGCCGGCCTCCAGGAATTGTTTGTAAGAAACAGTGGCGCCTGCTACGGCATCTACTTTATTCAAATCCTGCACCGCCACCAGTTTAGGTGCATACGTGGCCGTCCCTTTTACCGCTTGCTGCGCCTTATTATAAAATTCCTGGTTTTCAATTTTGCCATTGGTCTTGCCATATTCGCTGTCTTTTATTTTGCCGTCTTTCTGGATGCCCTTAAATTCAGCCTGAGTAATCTTGCCTTGCTGCACGGTGATGGTGATTTCGCCAATCGCGCCCCGCTCGTCCGCACTGCTTCGTGCTGTATAGGTGCCATCTTTATACGCCTGCGGGGCAACTGTATGACCGGCATGCTGGTCGGCGGCCGGCTGCTCTTTGGCACAGCCGGTAAATAGCAGGGTTAGTGCGGCGCCCAGTATAATCAGTCCTGTGTTTTTTTTCATATGCTCACCTCTTACCGCTAGCGGTTCTTTCTTGTACTTGCAATCCGGCCGTGTTCCAATACAATGCAGCGCTCAGCCTGTTCAGCTACTTCCGGATCATGCGTAACCATAATGATGGTATGTCCTTCGGCATGCAACTGACGGAAAAGCCCCATAACAATTTCTTCATTGGCTTCATCCAGATTGCCGGTCGGCTCGTCGGCCAGAATCAGCATGGGATAATTGATCAAGGCCCGCGCAATACATACCCGCTGCTGTTCCCCGCCCGATAGCTGGCTGGGTAGATGCCGCGCCCGTTCTTTAAGGCCTACCCGCTCCAGGGCGGCCAGCGCCTCCGCTTCATCAGGCATGCTGTGATAATACTGGGCAACCATTACATTTTCCAAAGCCGTCAAATACGGCACCAGATGAAACTGCTGAAATACCAGGCCGATTTTTTCGCGCCGCAGCATGGTCAATGAACTGGCATTAACCTCCGAAAAATCAGTACCGTCCAGAATAACCGATCCGCTGGTGGCTTTATCCATGCAGCCAATAATATTCATCAAAGTGGTTTTGCCGGAACCGGAAGGTCCCATCAGCGCCAGCCACTCACCCTTTTCTACCTGTAAATCAATATTCTGCAAAGCTTTTACATTGCCGTAAATCATGGATACATCCTGCAATACTAGCAAACTCATATTCATTGCCTCCTTACTCGCCCCGTAATACAATCGCTGGTTCAACATCTGTTGCAATCTTAACCGGAATCAGGCAGGCCAGGCCGGTCACTACAACGGACACGACTAGCGCCAGCACGGCAATAAACGGCTGAAATGAAATCATCCGGCCAAAGACATTGACACTTACCGCCTGGGCAAAAAAGAAGCCTAACACCGTTCCCATTAGGCCGCCCACGCCGCCGAGAGCCAGTCCCTCGCCTAAAAACTCCAGCACAATACTGCGGTTTTCCGCGCCTAATGCTTTTTTGAGACCAATCTCCTTGCGCCGCTCAGTTACCACAGCCATCATGGTTGTGGCAACACAAATCAGCGTAAGCAAAAGTACAACAATAGTAACCAGATATACCAGGGCTTGCAGTTTGCCAAGCACCGTCTCCTCGGACTGCGTCACCCGTTTAACCAGCTGCGGCAAAACGTCCGGCACCTGCTTTTTGGCCGTGTCGGTCAAGGCGTTCAGCTCAGCTTCGTTGGTGGCAATACTGGCTTGCGCCACACTGATTTGCCCTTCCTTATCCAGCATTTTCTGCAATAAGGCAAGATCAACAAATATAAACGTTTCTTCCGAACCCCCGGTCCGGACAATACCGGCTACTTTTACTTTACGTTCCTCTTCTTTGCCGGCGGCAGAGAGTATGACCTGCTGTCCCGGTTCCACTTTCAAAAGCTCGGCTACTTCAGCGCCAAGAACAACCTCATTGGCTTGATCTTTAGGCCATTCGCCCCTGATCTGCCAGTAGGGACTGACTTTTTGCACAGCTGGGAACTTTGTGCCGGCCACCATTACCGGCTGTTCATTCACTTTAATACGCTCATACAGATAAGGAGCAACGCCGACAACTTTATCGGCAGGCAGCAAGGCTGCGGCCGACGCCAGACTCTGCTCAGTCAGCGTCTGCTGATCACCTGCCGGTGTAAAAATCAGGTTAGCGCCGTAAGAGCGAAATTCCCGCCCCATTTGCTGCGGTACATCATAATAAATGGTCACAAGACCGGAAACAATGGTTGCGCCGATGGCAACAGCCAGTAAAGCAATCAGCATCCGGGAACGCCGCCTAAGCAATGCATTCCAGATCATGATTCCGTACATTCTATATCGTGTCATCTTCTATCACCTGCCATGAAGTACTGCTGCCGGTCGTAAAGATAAGAGCATGCGGATGGCCGGAATGCTGCCGGCCAGCGTGACTAAAATAACCAACAGGATTACCCAGGGAATAACCATGGGATTAACGGCCACGGCTGTGCCAAAAACATTCTCGCCAATAATCTTGGCAAAGCCCAGGCCCAGGAAGTAACCGGCAAAGCCTCCTACCAGTCCTGTAAACAGAATTTCGGCCAGCGTCAAGCCAACAACAGCGCCGTCGGTGGCCCCAATGGCTTTAAGCAGGCCAAACTCACGGCTGCGCTCCATAATGTTGGCCGTCAGCAGGTTGGATATGCCGAGGGCCGAACCGGCCAAACTCAACACGGTAATCAGCACCATCAGCAGTTGCGTTTTCTGCAGTATCGTACCTTCCGATTCGGCAACCTGCCGGACAGGTTTAGCCCTGGAGCCGCCTACCGCTTCTTCAATCTGATAAGCGATTGAACTGACATAGGCTGTGCAGTACCAGGTTTCCCATTCTTTTAAAGAGAGACTTTTGGGATCATGGGCCGCTTTACGGGCCAATTCATTTTCCGGCGTGGTTATGGCACTTACTTCAATTTTGCCTACCTTCCCGGGAATATTAAGGGCACTCTGCACCAAGGACAGCGGCACGAAAATCTGATTATCTTCCGGACCGCCGGCATTGAATACGCCTTGTACCAGCACCGGCTGCGGCTGCCCGCTTCCGGCTATAACTAGATTCATCGTATCACCGGCATGAATACCGAGTTTTTTCGCCACTGCCCCGCCTACCATAGCACTATTAACCTCATTGTCATTCACCCATTTGCCCTCAACCGACCACCAGGATTTCAACTGTTGAATGCCGGTTTCAAACTTTTCTCCGGTGGGCAGCTCTAACTGGTGGTTAAACCAGGTGCCCACCAGCGGCACGGCTTTGTCGCCGCTAAGTACGTCGGCTTTTGTTTCCACCGCAGGGGCAAACGCAACAATATTATTAGCCCAAAAGATCGTCTTAAGTTTGCCGATATCCGCTTCCTGCAGATATTGTCCGGCCATTCCCGCGCCCGTCTCCAGGCCGTAAATCTCCCGCAGCAGTGAGGCCGAGCGAGGCGTGACCGTGATATTTGCACCATACGCTTTAAGTTCGCGGTTTACCTTATCGCCCACATCAAGCATGACGTTCAGCATGGCGGTTGTCAAAGACACCCCCAGCGCAATGGTCACCGCCACCATAAACATCTTCCGGCTCTGCCTGACAAGAGCACCTTTTAGCATGCGCCAAAACATGTTCTCACTCTCCCTTATTTAAAACGGTCTTTTTCCTGTTCCAGCGCCTCTGCCGGTATAATTATTTTTCCTTCAGCGATTTTATACTGCAGCGGAATGGGATTACAGCCGCCTTTAAAACCAATTGTCGCCGTGTTCATGATCACATCGCACAGTTTGCAGACCACTTGTCCGTCCCGCTCGTAGTAGCCGGTGGGACCGCAAATTTCACAGGCATCTAAACCAATGCCATAGGCCGAGCCGCTCTTTTTAATGACGATAAACCGCACATTGGAACCGTTAGATGTCTTATAGACAAAGCGGTGCAAATGACCGTCATCTACCTTATCCAGGGTTATGCCCACAACTCCCTGGCTGGCGGTAACAGGAACAGCCGGTACAATCTCCGCCTTTTGCTCCGCGTAGATTGTGCCTACACTGGAACACAGAAAAACGACCAGTAAACTGGCGGCAACGGCCACGCCCCAGCGGCGGTTTCGTTTGGCGGCCATAATAATTTTCCGGTATTGGGCCGGATTGCTGCCTGCCGGGCGCGCCGGCCGCTTTTCCAGCAGCAAAGCCACCGGCAGAACGATCGTCATAGCCAGCAGCAGATATAAAAACCAAGCCCGGTGATTAATCAGCGTCGACATCACTGCCATGAGTTCCCGGCTGATCGGCACGAGTTTGCGCAGCATCATGATCTGCACAATTAGTACTCCCTGGTTGAGCATTACCGTCAAAAACTGCACGGTAAATACAATCCACAGCGCTTGCGGCGATAAAGCCGCTGCCGCCCGGATTACAGCCAGTCCCGTGAGTCCGGTTACTATAATAGCTAAAATGATACCGATGACTTTCAGCAACATATCAAAACCGGCAATAGAGTTAGCTGCCAGCAAGATATTTAGCGGAAACAGTATAAGCTCTAAGCCGTGGTACAAAACCAGGGTCGTCGCCACAATAAAAGCCAGCACGCCCAGTAATTTGGGGCGGTTATCCGGCGACTTCCGTAAATAGTTCCAGCCCAGAAGGCCAATCAATACAGCTTCTGCCGAGAATCCAGCCACCAACACCAGACCTTCATAAACCTCGCGCTTGATAGCCCTTGAGCCAAACTTCATCGTAGCAATAAAAGCCGCACCAATCAGACCCCAGATAATCCCCCGCCATACCCATTGTTTCAAGGTTTCCTGCCGGCCTTTTTGCATGATCGCCAGCAGCATCGCCAAAGGAATGACGGCCATAACGGCATTTTGCATAACCGGAATCAAACTTTGCAATACATTTTGCAGCATCTTGTTCTCCTTTCACCAGTAT
>JAEZQV010000353.1 GCA_023441125.1 Bacillota bacterium | reverse complement strand
AATTGTGAGGGAGGATGTGCGGTTATGAGCGAAGCAGCTATTGATAAACAAGCTTTGTTAAAAACAGAAAGCAAATTAGAGAAACTGTACTCCTTAGGCCACTTTGTGGTCACTGGTGAGCTTGGACCGCCCCAGCATGCCAACGGTCATGATTTGGTGCACCATTCCAGTGAGCTTAAGGACATCGTTGACGGGTTTAACCTTACTGATAACCAAACAGCTATAGTGCGGTTGTCCAGTATTGCTGCCGGTGTTCATGTCTTGAAGGGTGGCGGAGTGCCCATTATTCAGATGACTTGCCGGGACCGGAACCGTATTGCCATGCAAAGCGATTTAATGGGTGCCTACAGCCTGGGGATTCGTGATGTACTGTGCCTCAGCGGTGCCCATCAGTCCTTTGGCAATCATCCGACAAGTAAGAATGTATATGATGTTGACTCGGTCCAATTGATTTCGATGGTTAAGAAAATGCGGGATGACAAAAAACTCCTGTCTGATGCACCGATTAAAACCGACGAACCGCGCTTTTTCATCGGGGCTGTTGAAAATCCGTTCGGCGACCCGTTTGAATTCCGGGCCATCCGTCTGGAGAAAAAAGTCAACGCCGGTGCCGATTTCATTCAGACGCAGGCTATTTTTGACATCGAAAAATTTGCCCGCTTCATGGAAATGGTAGTAGCCCGTGGTATTCATGAAAGAACCAAGATTACTGCCGGCATCCTGCCGGTGCGTTCGGTAAAAGCGCTGCAGTACATGAAAAAAGATGTTGCCGGTATGGAAATTCCCGACAGCCTGATTGAGCGGATGAAAAAGGCTGAAGACCCGAAAGCGGAAGGCATCCAGGTCTCGATTGAACTGTGCAACCAACTTAAGAAAATCCCGGGTGTTGCCGGTATTCATATCATGCCTGTAGGCTGGGAAGCTGCCTTGCCGGAAATTGTTAAAGGCGCTGGTTTCCTGCCACGTCCTAAAGTTTAATATTAGAAAAGTTCCCATCATCTGGCTAAGCATTGGTTTAGAAGGATAAGCTCAGGGAGAAGGGTAGGGTCAGCCTGGGAAAAAGCGGCTGGCCCTATGTTCTATCGTGTTTCAGCCCTCATGGGGCAGCCTAAATAGTGCAAATTTTCACAATGATCTATACTGATAATACCCGCCAGGTTCCCCTTTATCGCTGCAATAGCCGGCTTATCCTAGTAATTTCAACATGCAAAAGAAAGGGTGAGATAACAAGAATGTGTTGTTCAACAGTAACAAAGGATCAGGCATTAGAAATTATTAAAAGATACGAGCAAGTCCTAGCAATCATTAATCAATATGGCAAGGCTAAAGAGCAACTGTTATCAATTTTGCTCGATATTCAGGCCAGCTCGGGTGAGAACTATGTGGCGGAAGAATGGGCCGAAGTAGTCGCCTGCCAGTTAGACTTGCCGATAACCAAAGTTCATGACGTGCTAACTTTCTATGCTATGTTTAATATTGAACCGCGTGGCAAATATGTTATTGAAATTTGCAAAAGCACACCCTGCCATGTCACCAAAGCCGACAAAGTTGTCGCTATGTTTGAAGAAGTTCTGGGAATTAAACTGGGCGAGACCACACCTGACAACCTGTTTACCCTTATGCACACCAGCTGTGTTGGTGCCTGCGACATCGGGCCGGTAGCCAAGATTGGCGATGAAGTCTATGGTAATCTGACAGCAGCCAAGGTAGCCGAAATCGTTACAAGTTACCGGGGGGTGTCGTCATGTCAAAAATAAAAAAACTGATATCGGGTAATTGCGGCGTCATTCGCCCTGACTCTGTGGAAGATTATGTAAAGGCCGGTGGATATGAAGGCCTGAAAAAAGCTTTTACGCTGAAACCGGAAGAGATTATTGGCGAGGTTAAAAAAGCCAAACTGTTAGGCCGCGGCGGCGCAGCCTATCCGGCCGGTTCAAAGTGGGAACAGCTTCTGGAAATCCCCGAATTCCCCAAATATATCGTTATCAACGCCGATGAAGGCGAACCCGGTACGTTCAAAGACAAAATCCTCTTAGGTCAGGACCCGCTCAGAGTCATTGAAGGCATGACCATTGCCGGTTATGTTTTCAATTCCCATGACGGCTATATTTATATTCGCGGTGAATACCGCGCCATTCAAAAAGTATTTCAAAGCGCTATCGATAATGCCGTTAAAGCCGGCTACCTGGGCAAAAACATTAACGGAACCGGCTTTGAATTCAATATTCATATTATGACCGGCGCCGGCGCCTATGTATGCGGCGAAAACTCCGCTTTGCTAAATTCTATTGAAGGTAAAGCCGGCCGGCCACGGATAAAACCGCCTCATCTGGCCGAAGTCGGCCTGTTTCTCATGCCTACGCTGGTTAATAACGTGGAATCGATTGCCAACATTCCCACTATCGTCTTAGAAGGCGGCGACAAATATTTAAGCCATGGCACCAAAGACAGCGGCGGCACCAAACTCATCTGTCTGTCCGGCAATGTGGTTAACCGGGGCGTTTTTGAAATTCCGTTTGGTGTTAGCCTGCGTGATGCCATTTATGATCCCGAACTGGGCGGCGGTATCCCTGACGGCAAGAAGCTGAAATTCTTCCACTTGGGTGGCCAATCCGGTCCGATTGGCAATGAAGCTCAGCTTGACACCGTATATTGCTACAAAGCACTGAGAAATGCAGGCTTAAGCGTCGGCTCCGGTGCGGTAGTGGTTATGGATGAAGATGTTTGCGTCATCGATTATCTAAAAGGTGTAACCGAGTTCTTTATTCACGAATCTTGTGGTAAATGTACGCCGTGCCGGGAAGGCAATAAGCAAATCTATGCAATTCTTGGCAAAATTTCCGCAGGGGAAGCTACCCAGGAGGATATGGCTGTCTTACGGCGCTTAATTGATACCATGACCAATGCTTCTTTCTGTGGTTTGGGCCAATCGGCCGCAGTTGCCTTGAATACCTGCTGGAAGCTCTTCAAAGCGGAATTCGCAGATCACCTGAATAAGAAATGTCCGGCAAAAGTTTGCTTTACTGAACAGGAAAGAGGTGAGTAGTGATGGGTCATCATGCTTCAGATCCCAACAAAATAGTAAATATTACAATTGACGGCGTGCCGGTATCGTGTCCTGAAACTACACTTATCCTGGACGCTGCCAAAATGGCTGGTATAGACATTCCGGTACTGTGCTACCATCCTGACCTCAAAGTACGGGCTACCTGCCGTATTTGCGTAGTTGAGATTAAAGGGCAGAAAAAGTTAAAAGCTGCCTGCGGCAATGAAGTCTGGGACGGGGCGGAATTTATCACCAATAGTCCGTCGGTTCGCCAAGCCAGAAAAGATGTACTGGAACTGATTCTGGCTGAGCATCCGCAGGATTGCTTAAAATGCGTCAGGAGCACCAACTGTGAGCTCCAGCAGCTGGCGCGTGATTTCGGCATCACCAAACCGCTGTTTGTAAACCAGCCGAAACAAATTCCCATTGAAGATTCCAACGGTGTTATTGTCCGTGACATGGCTAAATGTGTAAAATGTGGCCGCTGTGTGGAAATGTGTCAGGAAGTCCAGACTGTTGGCGCTATCAATACGGCCCACCGTTCTGTTGAGTATGAAGTTACTACGGCCTTTGACCGGCCGCTGCAGGACAGCACCTGCGTATACTGCGGTCAGTGCATTTCGGTCTGCCCGGTAGGCGCTTTGTACGAAAAGGATGAGACGGAGAAAGTCTGGCAAGCCATTGCCGATAAAGAGAAGCATGTAATCGTGCAAGTGGCTCCGGCCGTTCGTGTCGCCCTGGGCGAAGAGTTTGGTCTCGAACCAGGCAGTATTACTACCGGTAAGATGGTAGCCGCTCTCCGCCGCCTGGGTTTTGATAAAATATTTGATACCGACTTTGCCGCTGACGTAACTATTATGGAAGAAGGCAGTGAACTATTAGACCGAATGGCCAATGGCGGCGCCCTGCCGCTCATTACCTCCTGCAGTCCGGGCTGGATAAACTTTGTGGAAACGTTCTATCCCGATCTGTTACCCAATGTATCTTCCTGCAAATCGCCGCAGCAAATGTTCGGTGCCCTGGCGAAAAGCTATTACCCTGAAAAAGCAGGGATTGATCCGGCTAAGATCGTATCGGTATCCATTATGCCGTGTACGGCGAAGAAATATGAGAGCGCCCGTCCGGAAATGAACGGCAGCGGCTATCGCGATGTGGATGTTGTGCTGACCACCCGCGAATTGGCCAGAATGATAAAACAGTCCGGCTTTGATTTTAATAAGCTGACCGGCGAAGAATTTGACGCTCCGCTCGGCTTATCCACCGGTGCGGCCGTAATCTTCGGTACATCCGGTGGTGTTATGGAGGCGGCGCTGCGTACTGTCTATGAAATTGTTACCGGTAAAGAACTTGCCAATGTGGATTTCGAAGGCGTTCGCGGCCACACCGGCGTAAAAGAAGCCGAAGTGGATTTGGACGGCAAGAAGGTCAAAGTGGCCATTGCTAACGGTCTCAAGAATGCCCGGGTTATCCTGGACAAGATCAGGGCCGGTGAATGTGACTATCAGTTTGTAGAAATTATGTGCTGCCCCGGCGGTTGTGTCGGTGGCGGCGGGCAGCCGTGGGGAACAACCAAAGCGACCAAGGAAGCCCGAATGGAAGGACTTTACCAGGCCGACCGCGACCTGCCGATCCGCCAGTCGCATAAGAATCCGGCAGTAAAAGCTCTGTATGACGAGTTCCTGGGCAAACCGCTTGGACACAAGTCCCATGAACTCCTGCACACCCACTACCATTCCCGTCATAAGTAATTAAGTCAATGAGGACGGCTTTTATACGGCCGTCCTCATTTCTTGAGATGACCGGCATGCAATAGTTTGTACATCCATGACAGGCGTGATAAAATAGTGCCGAGGAGGAATGGAACATGATACTAATGATAGACAACTATGATTCGTTTGTATACAACCTCGTCCAATACCTTGGCGAAATCGGCGAAGATATTCGGGTTTTTCGCAACGACAAGATTACCGTTTCTCATATAGAAGATATCAGGCCGGATCATATTATTCTTTCACCCGGACCATGTACTCCGAACGAGGCCGGTATTTGCCTTACGCTGATCCGGCATTTTAAAGGCCGGATTCCGATACTTGGCGTTTGTCTGGGGCATCAGGCTATTGGGCAGGCCTTTGGCGGCGACGTGGTACGAGCCCCGCGTCTGATGCACGGAAAAACTTCCCTGATACATCATGACGGCAAAGGGGTATTTACCGGGCTTACTAACCCGCTTACCGCCACCAGGTATCATTCACTCATTGTTAAAAGAGAAACCTTGCCCGCTTGCTTTGAAATTAGCGCGGAGACTGATTTAGGTGAAATTATGGGAATCCGGCATAAAGAGTATGCCATTGAAGGGGTACAATTTCATCCGGAATCCATTCTTACAGAAAGTGGCCATGCCATGTTACTTAATTTCCTCGCATTGAGTCCGAACTGGACAAGCAAGATGAAAGGGGTCAGCCGGTAAA
>JAEZQV010000351.1 GCA_023441125.1 Bacillota bacterium | reverse complement strand
ATACCTGTTTTGCCGGCCTGCCCGGCATGCGGGACCGCACCATTTTGCTTAACGGGTTCTCCAAGGCGTATGCCATGACCGGCTGGCGCATTGGCTACGCCCTGTCCAATCCCGACTTCATTGCCGCCATGAACAAAATTCATCAGTATACTATGCTGTGTGCTCCCATAACCGCGCAGTTGGGCGCCATTGAAGCCCTCCGGCATGGCAAAGACAAGATGGAAAAAATGGTGGCCGAGTACAACGGCCGCCGCCAATTGATGCTTGACGGCCTGCGCAGCATTGGCGCCCGCTGCTTTGAACCCAAGGGCGCATTTTACATCTTTCCTTCTATTAAAGAAACCGGACTGACATCGCTCCGGTTCGCCGAAGAACTGCTTAAAACCGAGAAAGTGGCGGTTGTTCCCGGCGATGCTTTTGGTGAGAGCGGTGAGGGTTTCATCCGCTGCTCGTATGCTTCCTCAATAAGCAACCTGACGGAAGCGTTGGAACGGATCAGGCGCTTTGTGAAACAATGCCGGTAAGCCGGCAAAAAAAAAGCCGTACTATGTAGTACGGTTTTTTTATGTTATCTCAGTTTCTCCGGGGGTACAGCAGATGTTCCATAATGAGCGCCATCGTAACACCCATCACAAAGCCGTTTGTTAAGAGCGGCCTGACGACCGGCGGAATGGCTGCTGCCAAATTGCCCGGCAAAAAGGCGGCCAAGATGCCAAACATCAGGGAAACGCCAAGCATCAGCCCGGTTTCCAAGGCATTCTCGGCAGCCAGCGACGGGCCCAGCATCATCAGGCCGGCCGAGGCCTGCAGACACATCGTGTAGAACAGGAGGCCGCCGGTTACGACCGACGGGACATAAGCAAACATACCAATCAATCCCGGCATAAAGGCCACCAGCAGCATGCCGCCGGCAGCCACAGCCAGCGGCAGCCGGGATGCACAGCCGGTTGCCAGGATAATACCGCCACTGAAGGAATAATTAACCGGACCGATAACTCCCAGGCAACCGGCGAGCACATTGCCGACGCCGGTAAAGAACAGGCCGGTGCTGCTGCGCTTTTCAGTGTTGTCCACCTGCAGCAGGCCTGCGGTGCTTTGGATAGAACCCAGATCGTTGGCGGTCAGGGCCAGAAAGCAGAACAGGAAGGTAACGAAAATAACCGGGTCAAAGTGAAAAGCAGCGACGGCCAGCTGCCAGTCACCGGCTTCCGGGAGAGCGGCAGCCCGCTGCGGCCACGTACCGGCGACCAAGCCATGATAGGCCAGGCTGCCCAAAATCAGCGCCCAAATAATCATCGTGGATTTTTGAGCCGCCGGCAGCAGCCGCTGACCAAGCAGCAAAGCCCCAATCATGGCCAGCACAAACACAAACTGCGTAAACGGCTGCTGGGCTCCAGCCATAATCAGATTAAGAATCGTGGGTATCATGGTGAAAGCGATGAGTAACAGGACGATGGCCACAATCCGGACTGTAAACAGTCTGTTGATCCGGGTTAACAGGTTGCCGGCGCTTAAGCCGGCCAGCAACAGGCCGCACAAGGTAATGGATAAATAGGTCGAACCGGCTGCAGCCTCGCCCTGATTGGCCAGGATACCGCTGAGCAGCACGGCGGCCGGACCGACAATCAGCGGCAGGCGGTGCCCCCGGAAGACCTGAATTAACAGGGTCAGGCCGGTAGCCAGGAATACTTTTTGCAAATATTTCAACTGCAGCGCCGGTGAACCGGCGTGATCATGAGCACCAACAACCGAGCCCAGAATAATAATAAAGGGTACTATTACCAGAAACCACTGCAGTCCAAAAAGCAGCAAATCCCGGATAGGCAGCTTCTGCTCAAGCGAATACTTAAAATTCAGCGTCTCCATTCTATTCCTCCATTTTCCATAATACTAGATACTTCCGCATCTGCCAGATACTTTCCTCCCGTTTTGCCGCTTGCCAGGGATAACTAAATTTAGGGCTGCCGGCTAACCCATTAACCAAAAATGCTCCTGCTGCATACAATGGCAGCAGATCGCCGCCGCTAGGCGGCAACGTCAAAGGAGGGATTTACATGGGCCGTGGCTGCGGTGCCGGCAACAGCTGGATAGTAGTTGTAATAATCATCATTATTCTGCTTCTGTTTTGTGGCTTTGACAACGATGTTTCCGCTTGTTAAGCATTACTTAGGTTAGCAGTTACTTATAATAAGCGGCTGCAATGACAATGCAGCCGCCAGAGTCTTCCTTCCGGGCAAAAGCCAAGGCCGGAACCCGTATCCCGGGTTCCGGCCTCACTCATTGCAGCTGCCGCTGTTCCAGCATAGCCGCCGTTGCGGCAATTTCCTGGCATTTGGCGGTTACCTCCTGAACGGTCGCTGAAATATTGGTAATTTCACTGTTAACGGTATCCATCTTCCTCTCCAGGTCATCGGAGATAGTAATAATCTTAGTTATCTGGTTTCTAATCTCCGCTTCACTGTTCTTGGTGGAAGTGACTGCCGTTTTGGATCTGTCGGCCAGAATTCGGACTTCGTTGGCCACCACGGCAAAGCCTTTGCCCAGTTCGCCGGCGCGGGCCGCCTCAATAGTGGCATTTAAAGACAGCAGATTGGTCTGGCCGGCGATCCCCACGATTTCGTCCGAGGCATGGGAGAAGTCTCTTAGCTTGGCTTCGACCTCCCGCACACTCTCGCGGAGCTCAATGGCAGTCTTGAGGATATAGTGCACTTCCTCACTGATTTTCTCGATGCTTTTGGCATTGTCACCGCTGCCGTACGAGACTTCATTGATGGCGTCGGTGATATCTTTTACCCGGTCATGCAGCATCCGGGCTGTTTGCTCGCGTTCGTCGGCCAGTGTTTTGACCTGGGTCAGCATCCCCTGGACTTCTGTATTGGTTTTGGCCAGTATTTCCTTCTCGGCTTCTACTTCTTTGCGGTTATAGTCAATACAGTTTTCCACATGATTGATGCCTTGCGCCACAGCAGTGGCAAACTCCCTACAGTTGCCAAAGCCGCAGGCATAACAGTTCACCTGGCGCGAAGTCTCGGTGGTCTTGTGCAGGTTGTGGAAAACCGTTTCCAGGTCAGTGGCCGAAACGGTATTCCGGGTCACCGACTTATCTTCATACCGCCGGACAAAGTCGGCCAGGTTCAATTCTTTATCAAAGCGGTCAAACAAGGCATAGGTCTTCTTAAATACTTTATGCTTGGTTTGCTCTTTGATTTTATCCTGTTTCAAAGCATTCATCCGGCAATCAATATCATCAATTGCAATCGCTTTCTGGGTACCTGTCCCAATATTGCAGCCGCACAAACAATTCAGCACATCCACCAGCAGCGGAACGGGTTTGCCGTCCCGGACCCGTTTGGCATAATCATCCAGATAATGGTATACATGTCCGGGACCTTCGATCTGCCGGATCCAGGCATCCTGCGTATGAAACTCCACATTTTCCCTAAGCCCGCCCGGCCGGCTGAAGGCCAATCCCAGACCACAGCCGTCATCATCAAAATCGGCTTCCTGATAACCGGCCAGAGTAACGCCGTTTTGTTCCAGATATTCCGCCAGTTTGGCATAGGTTACATTATATTGCACCAAGCCGGCGGTATCCTTTTCATTAATTTCATCAATTTTACCGATACAGGGTGACAAGAAAGCCAGTTTGTCCTGCACGTTCTCATATTTTCGCAGATAAACAGCCGTGCACAGCATGGGACTATGGATGGGTGCCAATTTTTTTATGAGCTCCGGGCGGAATTTCTGAGCATAGTTGACAATGGCCGGACAGGGCTGCGCAATCACTGAATTCAGCTGCTGTTCTTTAATGGCTTTCAAATACGCCCAGGTGGTAATGTCGGCTCCGAACGAGACATCATAGATAAGCTTGACGCCCAATGATTTCAGGTAGCCGAACAGCCGTTTATAATTGTTAAAATTAAACCGGATGGCAGGTGCGGCCAGCACCGATATTTTGACACCTTGCTTAAGATCGGCAAAAAACTGCTCAGTATCGTCGGCGAAATCCCTGGCCTTATGATCGCAGACTTCCAGGCACTCACCACAGTGAATACAGCGCGTTTGGTCAACCCTGACCTTGTTTTGGCCGTTGAGATCATAAGCTATGTTGGCTTTGGTCGGACATTTGGCTATACACTTGTTACAGCCGGCACATAGTTCTTCCCGGGTTAACAGAACATCCTTGCTCATCATTAATCACCTGCGACTTTGTTAAATTTATCACTAATTTTGTTAAAATTATCACTAATCCTATCTTATAGCAACCCTTGGGGCAAGTCAATTATATCCAGGATAAATTCTGAATTTTTTTATTCTTTTTTTGGCAGGTTCCGACATCGGCCGGTAGAGCTGCATCGCGCAGCAAATATGACGGTATCTAACAATTATTTCAAGGATTAATGCTCCTTAACAGCGAATAACATATTGAGGTGTTTAGGCGTGAATCTAAGCGATTTAACGATTACCGCGGTACACCTGCTGGAAAACTTTGGAGCCATGGGCATGGTAACTCTCCTGTTTCTGAAGCATTTCCCGGCAGCAGTGTGCCGCCATAAATATGAATCCAATTTGCCGGGGTTTGCACTGTTCTCACTTCTGGCCCTGGTTTCCGTCATCCCTGTGTTCGTGACCCAAAGTTTCACTGCCAATCTGAGCATGCTGCCCGTAATCCTGACGGCTGTATATGTGGGCCTCTCGGAGGCCGCGCTGGTTGGTCTGCTGGTCAGTGTCACCCTGCTGGCCATCGGCGGAACCGACTGGGTGCCCTGGGCGGCAGGCACGCCCTGCTGGGGTCCCATCGTCGCCTTAATGCGCAATATCTTCAATGATTACCGGCCGAGCTGGCGTCTGGGCATGGTGACACTGGTCAATTGCCTTTTTTCCCTGAACTTATATATATTGGCCCATTCCTACAATGGCGGTGCAACCTTCCATGTTTTCAGCAGTCCGGAGGCATTATTCAGTTATTTCATTCCCGTCACCTTAGGCAACGTAACCGGCACAATCCTGCTGAACTGGCTGATCGGTCACTGCCAGCATAATCGCACCATGAGCAACCTGCTCCGCCAGGCCGAAGCCAACTACCGCCTGATTATAGAGAATTCCCTGGCCAGTATCTATACCGTCCAGGGAACAAAGTTAACTTACGTAAATCACGGCGTCTCCGCCATTACCGGTCCTGCGTCTGCCAAGGTGAACACGATTGAAAATATCTACGACTACATCCACCCGGATGACCGCGAACTGGTACGGGCGAATATTGCGAAAAGGCTATCCCGCCAACAGGAACAGGTGAAATATGAAGTCCGGTTATGCTACGCCGGCGCTATCCGGCATGTGGAAGTGCATGGCAGTTTCATTGAACTGGACGGCGAACCGGCAATCATCGGCACCATGATTGATATTACCGACCGGAAGCAGGCGGAACATGATCTGGCCAAAAGGGAAGCCCGGCTGCGGGGCATCATCGCTGCTATCCCCGACACGGTTATGGTTGTTGATAAAGACGGTATTGTGCGGGAAGACCTTGCCGGCAGCAAACTGCCTGCCGGCACCGCAGCAGCCCCCGGTGCCGGCCCAAGCAGCAGCACGCTGTTTGACCAGGAGCTGGCCGGGAAAATACTGCAGGAAATTCAGGATACATTGCAATCTCAGGTCGCCCGTTCCTGCGAATATCAGGATACCGCTCAGAGCGTACTGGAAATCCGGCTTTCGCCCATTAACGCTACGGAAGTGGTGACCATCATCCGCGATGTCACTGTCCGCCGTCAGATTGAAAACAACTACCGGCTGAGCATGGAGAGATATCAGTCGCTGTTTAACAGCAGCAATGATGCCATTTTTGTTTTGCCTTTCTCAAGAGCTAAAGATGTAACATTTTTAGAGGTAAACGACAATGCCTGCAAACGGCTGGGCTACACGCGGGCCGAACTGCTGCGGCTGTATATTCAGGATATCACCGCATGGCCGGACGCGGCCATGGCTGATCAGAGCTGGCAACAGCTGCTGCAATCCGGCCATGCGCTGGAGGAAGTTATCCATATTGCCAAAGACGGCACCCGCATTCCGGTAGAAATTAATTCCCATTTGTGCAAGCTTTGGGACTCGCCCAAAATCATTGCGATTGCCAGAGACATTTCCGAACGCAAACAAGCTGAGCTAGCCTTGCGGGAAAGCGAGGAGCGCTTTCGCTATCTGGCTAACCACATCCCCATCCTGCTGTGGATGGATGACCGGGAAGGCAACTGTGTCTTTGTCAACAAACAATGGCAGGAATATACCGGCAAAGTATGGCGCAGCGGCATGGTGATCGACTGCATGGCGTTTGTCCACCCCAAAGACCGGCAGCTCGTCCGGTATGCGCTGGAGAAAGCCCGCGGCTGGCAGGAAAGATTCAACTACGAATACCGCATGCTTGGCGCCAACGGCGAGTATCGCTGGGTTCAGGCCATTGGCATTCCCATGTATCATCCGGACAACACCTTTGCCGGCTTTATCGGCTGCTGCCTGGACGTTCATGACAAAAAGCTCACCGACAGGGTATTAAAGCACTCTTACAAACGTCTGGAAAAGAGTGTTGAAGAACAGTCCCGCCAGCTAGCCAACGCCAATGCCACCCTGGCCCAGGAGATTTTTGTCAGAAGGGCTGTGGAAAAACGGTACCGGCAATTATTTGACAGTGTGCAGGATGCCATCTTCGTCTGGAAAATTACCCCGCAGGGGCTGCCGGGAAAACTCATCGAAGTAAATGATATCGCTTGCCGGCGGCTGGGCTATACCCGCGAAGAACTGCTGGCGCTTTCCATGCTGGAGACCATGTCCAAACAAAGCAAAGCGACCACCGCCGGCCGGATGGAAAAACTGGTATCGTCGCGGCAAACCATTTTTGAACTGGAACTGGAAAGCAAAGCCGGTCAGACTGTTCCCGCCGAAGTCAACGCCCATCTGTTTGCCCTCAACGGTGAACTTGTCGGCCTGTGCATCGCCCGGGATATATCCGACCGGAAGCAGGCCGAAAATGAACTGTTAGCCGCCCGCAACCGTATCAGCAAAACGGAAAAACTGGCTTTCCTGGGCAATATGGCGGCCGGCATTGCTCACGAAATCAATCAGCCGTTAAACTCTATTAAAGTAACGGCCGACAGCATTCTCATATGGGCCAAAGAAGGACAGACCTACCACTGGGAAGAATTTCTGGACGATGTCCAAACCATTTCCGAACAGTCGGCCAGGATAGCCAATATCATTAAATATATCCGCGACCTGATCCGCACCAATCAGCAAACCAATCATCAGCTATTCAGCCTTACCAAAGCCATCGCCAACGCCACCCATATGCTTACACCGCAGCTGGCTGCCGCCAATATTACCCTGACGCTGGTTATGCTGGATGACCCGCTGGAGCTGTGCGGCTCCCTCGCCCATATGGAGCATGTATTGCTCAACCTGATTAACAATGCCCAGGAAGCCCTGGCCAATTTTCAGCAGCCACAGAAAGAGATAACCATCGAAACCCGGCTGGAAGACAAAATTATCGTAATAATCTCCGATAACGGCCCGGGTATACCGGAGGTTATCAAGCAGCGGATGTTTACCCCGTTTTTCACTACCAAAAGCACCGGGATGGGACTGGGGCTGGCGATTGTCAAATCAGTGATTACCTCGCATGGCGGCCAAATTAAAGCCATCAACAATAATTCCGGCGGCGCCACCTTCCGGATTGAATTTCCATTAATTGAGGCAGACAGCGTTAAGGAGGATCATGCCAGTTGAATATTTTATTAGTAGATGACGACATAGGCAGCCGCACGCCTGTAAGCAAATTCCTGCGCAGACAGGGGCATCAGGTAACCGAATGCCGTGACGGCAAGGAAGCACTCACCGTTTTCCTGGAGGGCAGCTTCCCCATGATTCTGACTGACATTAAAATGCCATCCATGACCGGTATTGAGTTACTGAAACATATTAAAGATTTGCCCTGCGGCGCCTACACCGATATCGTGCTGTTTACCGGCCATGGCTCCATGGAGTCGGCGATCGAAGCGTTACGGATGGGAGCCTTTGACTACATACTAAAGCCCATAAACATCCAGGAGTTATCCATTATTGTCGAGAAAGTGGCCGAACACCAGGGTTTATTGCGGGAAAATAGACGGCTTACCGATCATTTCGATCAGGAAGTCCAGGC
>JAEZQV010000182.1 GCA_023441125.1 Bacillota bacterium | reverse complement strand
CAAATGGAAGTTGAAAACAAACAACGTGTTATCGTTGGTGTTAACCAATTCCAAGTTGAAGAAAAACCAGTTGAAGGTCTGCTGCGCGTAGATGCTTCCGTTGGCGAACTGCAGAAGAAAAAGTTGGCTGACCTTCGCGCCCGTCGTGACAATGCCGCTGTTCAAGCAGCGCTTACCAAACTGGAAGCAGGCTGCAAAGATGAGAACACCAATCTTATGCCGCTTATTGTTGATGCGGTTAAAACCTATGCAACTCTTGGTGAAATCTGTGGCGTAATGCGTAAAGTATTCGGCGAATACGAAGCGCATGTAAGCCTATAAGCTGAGTAGGAGGGACAACGATGGAAAAACGTATTAGAGTATTGGTAGCAAAGCCTGGCCTGGACGGTCATGACCGCGGCGCCAAAGTCGTAGCCCGCGCTCTCCGCGATGCCGGTTTTGAAGTAATTTATACTGGCCTGCGCCAGACTCCGGAACAAATTGTGGAAGCCGCTCTGCAGGAAGACGTGAATGTTGTGGCTTTAAGCCTGTTATCCGGCGCCCACAATCACCTTTTCCCGCGCATTGTCGAACTGTCTAAACAAAAAGGTATGAGTGACGTACTGATCGTTGGCGGCGGTGTAATACCGGATGCCGACATTCCTGGCCTTAAGGCCGCCGGCGTGGCAGAAGTATTCACGCCGGGAACTCCGACCGGCAATATTGTTGAGTTTATCAAAACCAACGTAAAATAATTACAGCTTCTCATTGTAGAACTGTGCAGGTGATAAAGATGAATATCATAGAAGAGGTGCTGGCAGGGTCCAAACGGGCCCTGGCCCGCGCCATCACCGCTGTGGAAAATGAATACGATGAAGCAGCCGAAATCATGCAGAAGCTCTATCCGCATACCGGGAGAGCCCATGTAATTGGTATTACCGGACCGCCGGGAGCCGGCAAAAGCACACTCACCGATAAACTGGCCAAGCATTACCGCAGTCAGGGAAAAACGATAGGTATTATTGCCGTTGACCCGACAAGTCCTTTTTCCGGGGGCGCCATTTTAGGCGACCGCATTCGTATGAATGAATTGACCTTGGATGAAGGCGTCTTTATCCGGAGTATGGGTACAAGAGGCAGTTTGGGCGGTCTGTCCCGTAAAACTGCTGAAGCCGTCAAAATAATGGACGCTGCCGGTAAAGATATTATTTTTATCGAAACAGTTGGCGTCGGGCAGTCCGAAGTTGATGTAATCAAGGCTGCAGACACAACGCTGGTGGTGCTGGTCCCGGGGCTTGGCGATGATATCCAGGCCATTAAAGCCGGTATTTTGGAAATTGCCGATATATTTGCCATAAACAAAGCCGACCGGGACGGCGTCGACCGGTTGAATACCGAAATTGAAATGATGCTTGACTTAAATCAGACCATGGTCGATTGGCGGCCGCCGGTAAAACGGACGGTAGCCAGCAGAGGCGAAGGCATAGAAGAGTTAATTGCAGTCATTGAAGAACATATCAGTCATCTCAAAGCTTCGGGGCAGTTAGCTGTCCGGCGCACTGAACGCACTAAAAATGAGCTGCTGGCCTTGCTTGACGAGCAGATTGGGCGCTATGTGCTCAAACATATTACAACAGGTGTAAGTTTTGATACCTTAGTAACTGCTGTTGAGAGACGGGAAAAGGACCCGTATACGGTAGTTGACGATTTATTGCGTCAAGTTTTGCGTTAATGCTGGAAAAATTTAGATTATCGGGTATGAACTTATAGTACCTGATATTAAAATATGGTATTATATAGAGTGATTGGAAAAACAATCAAATTTAACAGGAGGTAAAAACTATGGTTAATGCACGCAATTTTAAAGTTCTCAGAGTCGATCATATCGGTATTGCGGTAAAGGATATGGAACAAGCCAAAAAGTTCTATACTGAAGTACTTGGTATGACTGCTATGGGCGAAGAAGTAGTTGAACAGCAAAAAGTAAAAGTTTGCTTCATTCCTTGTGGTGACAGCGAAGTTGAACTTTTGGAATCCACTTCGCCTGATGGCCCGGTCGCCAAATTTATTGAAAAGAACGGGGAAGGCATTCAGCACGTAGCTCTGCGGGTTGATAACATTGAGGCAGCGCTGGCCGATCTTAAAGAACAGGGCGTTCGCCTTATTGACGAGTCGCCGCGCTATGGCGCCGGCGGTGCCAGCATAGCTTTCGTACATCCCAAAGCTACCGGCGGCATTTTGCTCGAGCTTTCCGAACGCAAGTAGAAGGAATATTCAGTGCCAAGTAATGGAGGTGTTTTTCTAAATGGCTACAATCCAGGAAAAAATTGATGACCTGAAAAAACGCCAGGAAAAAGTAAAACAGGGCGGCGGCCAGAAGCGTGTTGACAAACAGCATGCCAGCGGCAAGCTCACTGCCCGTGAACGTATTGAAAAACTGTTGGACCCCGGAACTTTTGTAGAACTGGACCAATTTGTCCGCCATCGCTGCACCAATTTTGGCATGGAGAAAGAAGAAGCTCCGGGTGAAGGCGTAGTTACCGGCTATGGTACAGTCGACGGACGTTTAATCTATGTATTTGCCCAGGACTTTACCGTCATTGGCGGTTCGCTGGGTGAAATGCATGCTGCCAAAATCGTGAAAGTACAAAAACTGGCCTTGAAAATGGGTGCGCCTTTAATCGGCATTAACGATTCCGGCGGCGCCCGTATCCAGGAAGCTGTTGATGCTTTATCCGGTTATGGCAAAATTTTCTACGAAAATACCCTGGCTTCAGGCGTTATCCCGCAAATATCGGTAATCATGGGGCCATGCGCCGGCGGCGCCGTCTATTCCCCGGCTTTAACCGACTTTATTTACATGGTGAAAAATACCAGCCAGATGTTTATCACCGGTCCTCAGGTTATCAAATCAGTAACCGCTGAAGAAGTAACTGCTGAGCAACTGGGCGGCGCTATGACCCATAACGCCACTTCGGGTGTGGCTCATTTTGCAACGGAAAACGATGATGACTGCATGCAGCAGGTCCGTTATCTCCTTAGCTTCCTGCCGAGCAACAACCTGGACGATGCTCCGCTTGTTGATACCGGTGATGACGCTAACCGCATGGATGATGGTCTTAACACGCTGCTGCCGGATAATCCCAATCAGCCGTACAACATGAAAGATGTAATCAAGGTTATTGTGGACAATGGTGAGTTCTATGAGGTTTTTGCCCATTTTGCGCAAAATATTATTACCTGCTTTGCCCGTTTTGACGGTCAGCCGGTAGGTATTATTGCCAACCAGCCGAATGTAATGGCCGGTTGCCTGGACATTAACGCTTCCGATAAATCATCACGGTTTATCCGCTTCTGCGATGCATTTAATCTGCCGTTGGTAAACCTTGTCGACGTTCCTGGCTTCCTGCCCGGTACCGACCAGGAATACGGCGGCATTATCCGCCATGGCGCTAAAATGCTGTATGCTTACTCTGAAGCAACTGTTCCCAAAGTCACCGTTATCACCCGGAAAGCGTATGGCGGTTCCTATCTGGCCATGTGCTCCCAGGATTTGGGCGCCGATCAGGTTCTGGCCTGGCCGAGCGCAGAGATTGCGGTTATGGGACCGGCTGGCGCTGCCAATATCATCTTCCGCGGTGATGCCGAAGCAGAAGCGAAAACGGCTAAATATGTGGAAGAGTTCGCCACCCCGTACAAAGCGGCAGAACGCGGCTTCGTTGACCAGATTATTGAGCCGAAAGAAACCCGTCCGCGGATTATTACGGCGCTCAATATGCTTGCTAGCAAGCGCGAACAGCGGCCGGCTAAAAAGCACGGTAATATTCCGCTGTAAATCTCTCGCCTACACTTTCGAAGCGGAAAGAAAGGGGATAGTTAACGTGGGTTTTTTTGATTCCTTATTTGGCAAGCCTGAACCGCCTCAGCCAAAGAAAAAGAAGAAAAAATCAATGGCTGCAGCGACTGAATCTCCGGCCGAAGCCATGGCTGTGGAAGCAGAAGGTATCAGTCCTGAAGTGGTAGCCGTTATTACCGCCAGTATCTATGCGATGCTGGGGACCGGTAATCTGGCGGTAAAAATCACTCGTACCGGCAATCAATGGGCAAATGTCGGCCGGCAAAAGATTATGGATAGCCGTCAATTTGCGTAAACGAATAGAACACCATCAATGAATGGAGGTCCGTTACAATGAAAAAATTTAATGTTACCGTTAATGGCAATACGTATGAGGTAGAAGTGGAAGAAGTAGGCGGTGCCGTTTCAGCGCAGCCTCGTCCGGCCGCTCCGGCCGCAGCTGCCGCCCCGGCGGCCGCACCGGCGGCTGCTCCGGCTCCTAAAGCCGCTGCCCCGGCGCAAGTAGCTGCCGGCGATACGCCTGTAGCTGCACCGATGCCTGGCAAAGTTACCAAAGTAGTGGCTAAAGCCGGACAAACAGTGAAAAAAGGTGACGTTATCCTTATTCTTGAGGCCATGAAAATGCAAAATGAAATTGGCGCACCGGTTGACGGTACTGTTAAGTCCGTCAATGTAAATGCTGGTCAAAGTGTAAAACCTGGCGAAGTAATGGCTGTTCTTGGTTAATTTTTCCATAGTGGAATTAGTGCGGCTCAAGTGAAGCCGCGCTAATTCCTAATAAATCTAGTTTGTGTGTTATGTAACCTTACCTGTAACTGATAAGGTACTATTTTCACAAAATATATATTTAGGAGGTACAAAACAGACATGGAAGCATTGATTCACCAGTATCCCTGGCTTGACGAACTTCTCATGGGTTTCCTTGGTCTTTCCTGGAAACATGTGGTCATGTGGGCTATCGGCGCGCTGCTGATTTATCTTGCCGTAAAACATGATTATGAACCTGCGCTTCTTCTCCCCATCGGTTTTGGCGCAATTCTGGCCAATATTCCGCATTCTTCCGCAGTCTCGACCGTTCCCGGCGAGGAAGGATTCCTCATAGTGCTCTACAATGCCGGTATTGCTAACGAATTGTTCCCTGTACTTATCTTTATTGCGATCGGGGCGATGTGCGACTTTGCGCCGCTAATCCGCCGTCCGTCCGTCATGCTGTTTGCCGCCGCTGCCCAGTTTGGCATTTTTGCTACTGCTATCGGCGCAACCTTTGTCGGTTTCTCGTTTGAACATGCCGCCTCCATCGGCATCATTGGTGCCGCTGACGGTCCGACAACTATTTATGTAGCCAGCCGTTTCGCCCAAGAATTGTTAGGACCACTGTCGGTTGCTGCTTATTGCTATATGTCGCTGGTGCCTGTAATTCAGCCGCCGGTCATTAAAGCAATCACTACGGAAAGTGAACGTAAAATCAAAATGGGCTTTGAGGGCGAAGAGCCGGTTTCCCAGACTACCAAGTTCCTGTTCCCGCTTATGGTTGTAATTATTGCCGGTATTGTTGCGCCGATCTCGGTTGCGCTGATTGGCAGCCTGATGTTTGGCAATCTCCTGAAAGAAAGCGGTGTTGTCGAGAACCTCTCCAACTGCGCGCAAAACGAGCTTGCCAATATTGTTACCCTGCTGCTCGGTATTACCATCGGCGGCACCATGTCCGCGGAACGGTTCCTGAATTTTGATGTCCTGCTGATTATGTGCCTGGGCGCTGTAGCCTTTGTATTTGATACTGTTGGCGGCGTGCTGTTCGCCAAGCTTTTAAACATGTTCAGCCCGACTAAAGTTAATCCGATGATTGGCGCTTGCGGTATCTCGGCTTTCCCCATGTCCGGCCGGGTAATCGCTAAGATGGCTCTTAAAGAAGACCCCACTAACTTCATTATCCAGCATGCTATCGGGGTAAACGTAGCCGGGCAGGTCGCTTCCGTTGTGGCCGGCGGTCTGGTACTCGCCCTGATTCCGGCGCTGGCGAAATAGGGGAGGTAAATAAACAATGGAAAGTGCATTTTCTAAAGCCGTAACTTTGATGACAGTTGCCCTGCCGACCATGTTTGCTGTTATCGGCGTATTTATAGTGGCAACCAAAGCTCTTCATGCCGCCTTCCCGGCGCCAATCGAAGACGAAGAAGAAGACGACGACGAAGATTAGAATTAGATTAAAAGAGAACCAGCAAACTTAATTTTTATGCACCTGAATTTTTCAGTGTAATTCTCTTGCTGAATCAACAGACATAGTTTAGCTGGACTAGTTTATGCGTTGGGAGAGAAAAAATTATGGAAATCAGTACGGCTGCGCTGGCATCGATTATAGCGCTGGCTATCGTAGTTATCATTTCCTGCTTTAAGGAAATGAACGTCGGCATCCTTGGTATTGCTTCCGCGTTACTTGTCGGAATTGTGTTCTCCGGAATGAAGGTTGCAGCTATTTTTAAAGGCTGGCCTGTCGGGCTGTTCATGATTCTGATTGGTGTTACCTTCATGTTTGCTTGTGCTCAGGTCAACGGTACTATGGAGAAATTCAGTGCCTACGCCGTACGGCTGGCCAAAGGTAATACTGCTTTAATTCCGATCATTCTGTTTGTGCTCATTACTATTGTTACCACAATTGGACCCGGCAACATTGCCGCTACGGCGCTTATGGCACCGGTTGCGATGGCAATTGCCGGCCGAATCGGCCTTCCGGCCTTTGCCATGACACTTTTGGTTGTTGGTGCTGCCAATGGCGCCGCTTTTTCGCCGTTTGCACCTACCGGCATTATTTCCAACGGGATTATTGCCAAAATGGCTCCCAGCCTTGGCATACCCGCTGACCAACTGAGCAGTTTGGGCTGGAAAGTACATTTCAATTCGGAAGTTGTGCAAGGCGTAGTTAACTTTGGCGGCTTCTTCCTGTTGGGCGGCTTGGCCTGGATTCGCAAGCAACGGGGCTCGTCAGCTCTTAATATTGATGAGATCGCTCCCAAGCCGGAACCGTTTGATTCTAAGCAAATTGCCACTTTGGTAGGTATTACTGCGTTGGTGCTTTCCGTAATTGTTCTCAAATGGGACGTTGGCGCCGTGGCGTTCGGTATTGGCTCCATCTTCATGCTGTTTGGCATTGCTGACGACGCTAAAGCCGTTAAAGCAATGCCCTGGGGTGTAATCCTCATGGTTTGCGGCATGTCGGTTCTCATTGATATCATGGATCAGGCCGGCGGCTTAACTGCCCTCGTCAAAATGATTGCGGTCGTATCCAACCCCACCACGGTTAATGGCGTATTAGGCTTTATTACTGGCCTGATCTCGGCCTACTCGAGCTCGTCCGGTGTGGTAATGCCGATGTTCCTGCCCATGGTACCGGGCATTATTGCCCAGATTGGCGGCGGCAATCCGATCGCATTAATCTCGTCAATCAACATCGGTTCGCACATTGTTGACACCTCACCGTTGTCTACGCTCGGCGCACTCTGCATTGCCTGCGCAGCTGACCACGAAGACAAAGCCAAACTGTTTAGAAACCTCATGCTGTGGGGTTTATCCATGGCGGTTGTCGGTGCTGTCGTGTGCTATGTAGCCTTTGGACTTCTCGGGTTATAAAGTAGAATATTCAAGACGGGGGAGGACATTCTTTCCCTCTTCCGTCTTATTATTTTACGCAAAATATGAGCAAAAATTATCATAATATGTCAGATTATAAAGGATTATATCTATTATTATCGAATTATGTAATTGATAAGATGTAATTTTTTTTACTCTGAATTTTTCAGATTAGTATGCTTTCACGAACTATTGTGATATATGAATTTATTGCAAAAGGGGGTATGGAGTTCGCAGAAGTGTGGAATAGTATAGTAAGCTAATTAAGGTTGGATAGTCCACTAGCAAACGAATTATGACGTGGGGAGGAATAGTAAATGGAGATTTCTGTGGCAGCGATAATGTCGATAGTGGCACTGGCGATTGTTGTAATTATCAGCTGCGTAAATGAAGACTTAAATGTAGGTTTTCTCAGCATTGGCTTTGCGATAATTGTCGGCGGTGTATGGGGCGGCCTTGACGGCGCTAAAGTTATGGGATCATTCCCGCTCAGTCTGTTTATGATTCTGGTTGGTGTAACCTTCATGTTCGGTATGGCGCAAACCAACGGGACAATGGAAAAACTAACCTCGTATTCAGTCCGCCTTTGTAAAGGCAACACGGCATTAATCCCCCTAATTGTATACGTTCTGACTACGTTTGTAACAACAATCGGCCCTGGCAACATTGCCGGTTGCGCGCTTATGGCGCCGGTAGCAATGGCGATTGCATCCCGGGTTGGTATGCCGGCATTCCTGATGACACTGTTAGTAGTAGGCGCAGCCAACGGCGCAGCTTTCTCTCCTTTTGCTCCTACAGGTATTATTTCTAACGGCATTATTGCCAAAATGGCTCCTGGCTTGGGCATTGCCGCCGATCAGCTCAACGGCCTGGCCTGGAAAATTCACTTTAACTCAGAGTTAGCGCAAGGTCTCGTAAATATCGGCGGTTTCTTTGTCCTTGGCGGTTGGGCCTGGATTCAGAAGCAGCGTGGCGCCAGCCTGAACATTGATGAGCTGGCTCCCAAGCCCGAACCCTTCAACAAGCATCAATGGCTGACGCTGTCCATGGTTTTTGTCCTGATCTTAATGGTTGTACTTCCCGGTCTGCCCGCCCTGAAGCCTTTTTTTAAAGCCAATATGTGGCTGGCCAATATGCTGGCCAACGTAGGTTCGGTGGCATTCGTTCTGTCCGGTGTCTTAATGCTCGCTGGTTCCGGCGACAGCAAAGCGGCCGTAAAAGTAATGCCCTGGGGCGTTATCATGATGGTTTGCGGTGTCTCGGTGCTGATTGATGTTATGGATAAAGCCGGCGGCTTAAACGCCATGGTAAAAATGATTGGCGCCATTTCCAATCCTACCAGCATTAACTTCTGGTTGGGACTTATCCCGGGCATTATCTCAGCCTATTCCAGTTCTTCCGGTGTAGTAATGCCGATGTTCCTGCCGATGGTTCCCGGCCTTATTAAAGAAATCGGCGGCGGCAATGCTGTGGCCATGATTTCTTCGATTAACATCGGCGCTCACCTTGTTGATACTTCACCGCTTTCCACGCTTGGCGCACTTTGCATTGCCTGCGCCGGTGAACATGAAGATAAGGCAAAACTGTTCCGCAACCTGCTTATCTGGGGTCTGGCAATGTCGGTAGTCGGCGCTGTCGTCTGCTATGTCTTCTTCGGACTGCTTGGTTTCTAAAAAAATTGTAAACGATAAGCCGGGGTGAATAATCCCGGCTTATTGTTTTGTAGGCCTGCTTCCGGAAGAGTTTTACAGGACTTTTTGGTTTTCGTGAACAGGAATTTGACAGGGAAAAAGAGAATACACTAGATAAAACTAGCTTTAGTGGAGGATTCGGTAACGTTGAACAAAATGGTAGTACATTCAGAAGCCAGCCGGAAAAACTTAATTGTTATGGCAATTGCTGTGGCAAGCTTTGCAGTGCTGGTTATTCTCTCGCTGTACAGGTGGTTTGCTTTGGCTATCTTTCAGCCTGTGGAGCTGATGGCCGAGGCTTTGGTATTATTTGTGCTGCTGGAGCGTATGGCGGCAAAATACACCTATGAAATGGATAAGAAAGTACTCAGGCTGTCTAAACACAGCTTATTGGGCCGCGTTACTTATGAGGTGCCGTACCGTGATATTTTTGGCATCTATCGTTACAAGCCTCAGCTTATCGGCGTAATTAAATTTCGCCGGACCTACCGGTTTAATTCGGCCCTGGATAGCCGGGACGTCTGGACCTTGGCTTATACCGCCCCCGGCTTTAAAGGCAAAATGGAGAACAGACGCTTCTATTTTAAGCCGGGAGAGGCGATGCTGACCGCCTTACAGGCAAAATTGCCTGAAAAAGTAAGAGTGCCTGAGGAACAGGTGATTAAAGAGGTATTAACTAAGGAAAAGGACGATATATAAGCTCTAATGGCAGAATTTATCAATATAAGCAAATATTAAATTTTGAATTCTTTTGCAACATTATATATAATTACATTAATAAAAAACCTTTCGAACATTACAGTAATTGTCCGAAAGGTTTTTTAAAATGCCGGCAGTGTTAATTTTTAAGATTTTGTACAATATTTCACAAAAAAAGTATAGTAATTTTTTTCAAAATCTGGTATTGTAAATACAGTTGGAATTTTTTAAATTTACGGACACCATATATTCACAAAAGTGAAAAAAGTAATTTATGTAAATATGAAGGTAATTGCTTGTTTTACGCGAATATATAACCCGTTTTCCGCACGATAAGGCTAGCTATTTGTCTTATCCTGCCAAAGGAGGGATTGTAAGTGGAAAAAGAGCAGGAAGGTATCGTTCTGGAGGTTTCCGGAAGTATGGCAAAAGTGAAGGCCAGTCGTCATAGTGATTGTGAAAACTGTGGCAGCTGCCCGGGTAATACCGCCATTGTGGTAGATGCTCTCAACCCGCTAGGGGCGCAAAGAGGGCAGCGGGTAGCGCTTGAAGTCAAAGAAGTGAATATGCTTAAAGCCGCCTTCATCGTTTATATACTGCCGCTTATTATGGCTGTCGCCGGGGCATTTGCCGGCAATTATCTGGCCGGTGAGCAACTGGCATCTAATCC
>JAEZQV010000300.1 GCA_023441125.1 Bacillota bacterium | reverse complement strand
CCATTACAGGCGTCATTACCGATCCGCAGCAATATATGAAAAAGGGGGAATAAGCGATGAACATGGTGGAGAAGATTCTCGCCAAGGCGAGTAACCGGACTGAAGTTGTCCCGGGAGAAGTTGTCGTCGCCAATGTCGATACTCTTATTCTGCATGATCTGAGCGGTTATATTACCTCGCGCGTTTTTGAAAGAGAAGTAAAACGTGCCATGCGCTACCCGGAAAGAGTGGTCTTGGTCTTTGACCATCAATTCTCCCCGGCGACTGAGGAACGGGCCCGGGTGCTGGAAGAATGCCGTGAATTCGCCCGGAAATACGGTATTAACTTATTTGACTGCGGCAGCGGCAACATTCACAATTGCGCCGTCCGCAACGGCTTTATCCGGCCGGGCACGATTGTTGTCGGCTCGGACAGCCATACGCCCGTGCATGGCACTCTCGGCTGTTTTGCAGCCGGCCTGGGCAACAACTCGCATGCCGCAACGGTAATGCCGTTTGGCAAAGCGTGGTTCCGGGTACCGGAAACCATTCAGCTTACGCTGTCCGGACAACAAGCGCATGGCGTTACGCCGCGCGATGCCGCCCTCTGGCTGACCGGTCAGATTGGTGAAGGCGGGGCTGTCTATAAATGCCTGCATTTTGACGGACCGTTCATTAAGAACCTGGAAATGTGGGATCGTTGGCTTTTCCCGCTGATTACAATCGATGTAGGCGGAAAATGCGCTTTCGTGGAGCCGGACGAAAAAACCGTGGCCTTTGCCAAGGCGATGACGAACAAACCCTTTGAGGTCTTACATTCAGATCCGGATTGTGAATATGCCGAAATCAGAGAATATGACGTTACCGGCCTGGAGCCGCAAGTTGCCGCTTCGCCGACGCTGGGCAATGTTAAGCCGGTGGGGGAATTCGCTGGCGCGCCGGTACACTGGGCAGAACTGGGCGGACACGGCGGCGGCCGTATCGAGGACATCAGGCAGGCAGCGCAGATTCTGACCGGCCGCAAAGTGGCTCCGGGCGTCAAGTTTAATATTGTTCCCAACAGCCGGGAAGTCTTTGCCGAAGCTTGCCGCGAAGGCCTGGTCGAAAAACTGCATGCCGCCGGCTGCACCTGGTTCCCGCCAAGCACCGGTTCAAATCAGGCGATCAATATGGGGGCAATGAGCAAAACCGAAGCAATGGTTTCCACCCATGCCCGCAACTTCCCGGGACGCAATGGCAGTCCCGAGGCTATGATGTATCTTGGATCGGCCTACACTGTGGCCGCCTCTGCCGTCAAGGGCTGCATCGCAGACCCGCGGCAGTATCTGGTATAGGGGGTGGAAGCTATGAAAGCACGTGGACGTTGTTGGAAATTCGGTGATAACATACCTACCGATCAGATCGTTCGCTCTGATCATGCCTTAGCTACATTGGACGTAATGGCCAAATATGTGCTGATAAATCTTAATCCGGCTTTTGCCCGCGATGTTCAGCCCGGTGATATTCTGGTCGCCGGCAAACACTTTGGCCAGTCGTCAGGGCGGGCCGTTGCTCCTAAAGCCATCAAAGCCACCGGCGTAGGCGCAGTGGTAGTTGAATATGCCTCCCGGCTTTTTTACCGCAATTGTTTTGAAATCGGCCTGCCGTTGTTAGAATGCCCGGGAATCACGGCCGGTGTCTCTGACGGTGATATCCTGTCCGTCGACATTAGTGCCGGACTTATACGCAATGAGACAACCGGCAAAGAGTTTCAAGCCAAGCCGGTTGATCCTTTCCTGAAAAACATGCTGGAGGTCGGAGGACTGATTCCTATGGCTGCTAAACTGGCTAACGAGGAATAGGACTTTTCGCGGGCTTTGCCGACGGGTGCTAAGGCTGCCTGGTTTGCTGTTTATAATTCAATACCAAAAAGAATTAAAAAATTGGGGGAAACAAGAGTGAAAAAATCGCTGGCAATTATTCTGACGATCCTCTTGACGATGGCATTAACGTGTAGTGCCTATGCGGCTACCGGGTCGTTTAGTGATGTTCCCACAAATCACTGGGCCTACAGTGCGGTAAATAAACTGGTTAAAGCTGGTATGGTTGATGGCTATAATGGTATGTTCCAAGGGGACCGGGCAATAACCCGCTATGAGATGGCAATTGTTGTTTCTAAGCTTTTGGAACGTTATGACAGCGCCAATGATGCAGATAAGGCACTTATCGACAAGCTATCGGCCGAATTCAATTCTGAGCTGAATAAACTGGGGGTGCGCGTAGCCAAGGTGGAAAAGAAGACCAACACCTGGGTATACGGCGATGCCCGCCTGCGGATAGCTGCTGATAATCCGGAAACCGGCAATAACAGCGGTTTGGTCAAACTGAAAAAAACCGACGCCTATGACTACCGGCTGCGTTTGAATTTTAAGTCGGAGCTTAACGATTCAGTCACCATGGTAGCACAGATTGAGACCAATAACGGGGAAAAATGGGGTAATTTACCCAATAATACAACGTATCCCACATTAAGCAACACCAGTTATGGTTCCAGTGTCGGCGTCAGTCTTTTCAACATTACCGCCAGAAATGTCCTTGGTCTGGATGAACTCCGGGTAGGCCGTACCTATGCGGACTTCTTTACCCACGGTCTGTGGAGCAAATCCTTTAATGAAGACGGTGTCCGTATTATCAAGAAAATCGGTGATACCAAGTTTACCGGCTGGACAGGCAGGGTGGCACCTAATGACACTGTAAACGGTGATGTCTCGCAGTTAACCAGCGCACAGCTGACTGTACCGGTGGCTAAAGCTACCAATTTAACCGGCGGCTACTTCTGGTATGACGGTGTTGAAACCAGAAACAATTTAAATGTCAATAACTTCACCAGAATAAAAAACAATCCGGCGGGTAACCTGTTCCAAAGTTCGGAGGGGTATGCGCTCGGGTTTGATACCCGGTTTGCCGGTCTCCAGGTATTTGGTGACTTTACCGGCACCACATTAAACGGAGCTGGCGCCGGTCTGCCGACCAATCCCAAGGCCTGGTGGGTTGAAGTAACCAATGCCAAGAAAAAACCGCCGGTAATCTATACGTCGGTGGGCATCGTTAATCCCAGCAACGTGGGGGAAAGCGCCTGGATGATGGCTTACCGCAGCATTGATGCGGGCGCTGTGCCGGCTGGTGTTGGCGGCTTTGACAATACCGCGGTTGTTACTACCGCGGGTACCAATACCCTTAACTTATTCAGTAAGAACAGTGACAACGTAAAAGGCTTATTTGCTGTCTATTCCCATGTTATTGCCAAGAATATCGTAATGTCACTGGAGTGCCAGGATACTTACATCAAAAATCGGGAGCTGACTACTCTGACCAGCAGTCACTTGGATACCAGCTATCAAATGCGGTTTGATGTATATTTTTAAACAAACCTAAATTGCATACCGACGTCCTGGACAAGGTGGCTAAGGCCGCTAAAAAGTACGGAAGTTGTTATTGAAGCAAAGCCGCACCTTAAGAATTCACTTCTGACTTAGCGTAGTTTTTGTCTGTGGTTGGAACTGAAAGAGCCACGTCTATGACCTGGCTCTTTCAGGCCCTAACCGGATAACCAGTTACTATCCAGGTCTTCCCGGTGATCAAACCCCTCACTAATTAAAGTACACAACGAAAGGAGCAGGCAAAAATGAATATTGTACCAATGACAGTACCAGATACTTTGGATGGAGCCATAATTCTCAGTATTGTTGACTTCTTTCTTAGTATAGTTATCATCTGGGGCATTAGTTTAGTGCTCTATATTTTTCCCCATCTGAACAAGCTGGGCAGTGTTACTGACGAATTCCTCACAGGCGGACACTAATATTTTACTATTTACCAATGAAAGGAATGCATTCTATGTTTGAGCAATTCGTAGGCCTGCTGTATGCACTTGCCGAACAGACCGGCATGATGGCGATTACGCCCGGTAACCTTTTTATGATGATTGTCGGCGCCGTTTTAGTATATTTGGCGCTGGCCAAAAAGTATGAACCTTTTCTGCTGCTGGGTATTGGTTTTGCCTGTATTGTTGCCAATGTGCCCGGTTCTGATCTGACGGCGCCGGGGGGGTTATTTTATTATGCGTACCGCGGCGTGGAACTGGTCATTATTCCGCCGCTAATCTTCCTGGGGGTGGGGGCCATGACCGACTTTGGGCCTATGCTGGCCCGGCCCAGTCTGATGATACTGGGCGCGGCCGCCCATGCCGGCATTTTTATTGCCATTGTGTTAGCCAAATTGAGCGGCCAGTTTTCCATTGCCGAAGCCGGTGCCATTGGCATCATTGGCGGAGCCGACGGTCCGATGGCCATTTTTGTTACCATGAAACTGGCCCCGCATCTGTTGCCGCAGATTGCTGTGGCCGCCTATTCCTACATGGCGCTGATGCCCCTGATTCAGCCGCCGGTTATGAAGCTGCTCACTTCGAAAGAAGAGCGTTCGATCGTAATGACGCAGAGCCGGCCTGTCAGCAGACTGGAAAAGATTGTTTTTCCCTTTGTGATCGCAATCATTGTCAATTTGCTGCTGCCGCCGGTAGCGCCGCTGATTACCATGCTCATGCTGGGCAACATGCTGCGGGAGGTTTTGCTGGTTGAACGGCTGGCCAACACGGCGGCCAATGCCCTCATGAATGTGATCACCATTACGCTTACGGTAGCAATCGGCTCGACCATGGCGGCCGAGCGCTTTCTCACCTTCCAGACCCTGCTGATCATCGGCTTGGGACTGATTGCCTTCCTTGGCGGCACGGCTTCCGGTGTTATCGGGGCAAAGATCATGAATCTGTTCCTCAAGGAAAAAATCAATCCGCTGCTTGGCTCGGCCGGTATCGCTTCGGTGCCGATCGCTGCCCGGGTAGCCCATGTGGTCGCACTAAAAGAAAACCCCTACAATTTCCTGATTATGCATGCCATGGGGCCGAACCTGGCCGGGGTTTTCGGTACAGCCATTTCCGGCGGCATTTTGCTGGCTCTGCTGGGGATAAAATAGGCAGCGATTCAGGCTGCAAATGAAACAGGCGAATAAGCGAGGCTGTTAATTATGAATGTAACTGCGTTTCTCGTAGGCTTGGCCGCTGCTGTGGGATACTATGTATACACTGTATACCGGGAGCGGTCTAATTCCAGGCTTAACTCTATATCCGACGGACAAGGCGTTAAAACCGGACATTCCGTACTTCGGCAGGAAAGAGGCGGTACAGATTGACCTGGCTCCTATTGATTATCATGGCGATTGCCCTATGTATGCTGCTCAGGCGCAAACCCGGGCCGGCGCCGGCAGACGGGATATCTGATGAAGTATTGGCGATTATTATGAGCGCCATTGCTGAAAACGAAACGGAAGCAGGCGAGCTGTCTCCCCGGGAATTACTGGCAATCATTGCGGCTGCTGTCAATGAATATGAAAGCGCTGGTGAAGCGGCTTAATCATTCTAAGGAATTACGGTAAAACCCTTACTATTTGGCAATATTCACAGGAGGTTGTTTGTATGTCAATATATACGATTACTATCAATGGCAAGGCTTATGATGTTAGTGTAGAAAAAAAGGGCGGTGCGCCTGTAGTTCAAACGGTTGCGCCCGCCCCGGCCGCCGTCCCGCCTACAGCTCCCGCTGCCGTCCCGGCTGCCGGTGCTGTAGCTGGGACGAAAATTTCAGCACCCATGCCGGGTAAAGTTATTGCCGTTAAAGTGAGTGTCGGCGACAAGGTAAAAAAGGGTCAGGAAATGGTTATTGTTGAGGCGATGAAAATGCACAATCCGGTATTGGCGGCAACAGACGGTGTGGTGCGGGAAATCTATGTTACACCGGGCGAACCCATCAAAACCGGTGCGGAATTGGTGCTGATAGGTTAATTATTTTAGAAGAGAATGAGAAGTTGGAAAGGAGAGAAATGACATGCACAAGACAATAAATTCACTCAAAATTACCGAAACTGTGCTGCGTGACGGCCATCAGTCGCTGGCGGCCACGCGGATGCGGACGGCGGACATGCTGCCGGTCCTGGAACAACTGGATGACGCCGGTTATTTTTCGCTTGAGGCCTGGGGTGGCGCCACCTTTGACAGTTGCCTGCGTTATTTGAACGAAGACCCCTGGGAGCGGCTGCGCACACTGAAAAAGTATGTTAAAAAAACACCGCTGCAAATGCTGCTGCGCGGCCAGAATGTCCTTGGTTACAATCACTACGCCGACGATGTCGTGACTGAATTTGTCAAGCGGGCCGTTGACAATGGGATTGGTGTGATCCGGGTATTTGATGCTTTAAACGATGTGCGTAATCTGGAAGTCGCCATGCGGGCGGCCAAAGCAGCCGGCGCGCACGTCCAAGGTGCCTGTGTTTATACAATCAGCCCTTATCACAATACCGAGAGTTTCCTCAAAGTTGCCCAAGATCTGATTGCTCTTGGCGCCGACTCCATCTGTATTAAGGATATGGCGGGAATTCTCGTCCCTTATGTTGCCTATGAGCTTGTTAAAACCTTAAAAGCCAATATAACGGTGCCAATCCAGTTACATACCCACTATACCAGCGGCATGGCCTCCATGACTTATCTGAAGGCGATTGAGGCCGGGGTGGACATTGTGGATTGCTCGTTATCCCCCTTTGCGCTCGGTACTTCCCAGCCGGCCACCGAAGCTATCGTTGCTGCGCTGGAAGGACTGCCGCGGGATACCGGTATTAATAAAGAACACCTTTATCCGATTGCCGATCATTTCCGCAGCGTCAAGAAGCAATTGGCGGAAACATTTCAACTGAATACCGCCATAGATATTGACACCAAGGTTCTTACCTTCCAGATTCCGGGCGGCATGCTGTCTAATTTACTTAATCAAATGAAGGAGCAAGGTATGGCCGATAAATATCCGGAATTGATTGAAGAAATGCCGCGCGTGCGGGCTGAACTTGGCTATCCGCCGCTGGTTACGCCCACAAGTCAGATCGTTGGCTCTACGGCCGCCTTTAATGTCATGCTGGGCCGTTATGCAGTAATACCCAAAGAAGTGAAAGATTTGGCCCGAGGCAAGTATGGCCGTACGCCGGCGCCGATTACAGAAGAGTTCCGCAAGCTTATCGTTGGTGATGAACCGATGATTACCCACCGGCCGGCTGACGATATTCCCCCGCAGATGGCCTCGTTGGCGCAAGAGCTGGCCGCTAAGGGCTATCCCGGCGCCGCGGTTGAGGATGTTTTATCCTACGCCCTTTTCCCGGAAGTCGCTTTACATTTCTTTGCAACAAATCGTACCCGTTAAGTTCTAGTGATCCCTCATATGGTTTTAAAATCACAAGAGCACCCTTGGTTATTGGAGGATTGGTTTGCCCGGCAAAATTAATTGTCTGATTCAAGTGGTGTTTTTGTGCTATTTGCGTAGCAGCATTCTTGCCGGAGGTTCATATTGGTTATTTTTATTTAGTAAATAAGAAACTACTTAGCAGAGAGAGTAAAACTACATAGCTATACACCATGAGCAGAAATAAGAAAAAATATTAATTTTGAAAAAAAATAGGAGAAAACACCTATGAAAAGCATACAAGCGAAATTAATGGTTTCTATTCTGAGCATTTTTCTGATAGCGCTCAGCGCTTTGGGCGGCCTTAATTACTGGAAGGCCAGGAGTATATTAAACGCCAACATTGAAACGGCCATGACCAAAGAGGTGTTAAATGAGGCTGGGGATGTTGGCGACTGGCTGGAGGCCCGGAAAACGGAAATTAAGATGCTGGCCAAGACCCCCACTATTAAAAGCGGCAACCCGGACGCGATTATGCCCTTTGTTGCCTCGGCGGCCGAAGCCAGTAAAATCTATTATAATATCGGCTATATCGATTTGGCCGGCAA
>JAEZQV010000299.1 GCA_023441125.1 Bacillota bacterium | reverse complement strand
CCTCGATGGTATGGGGAGCGATATGGGCGTCAAATGAACTGTTCTTGAGCATTTTTTCATAAATCTTGACTTCTTCATCCAATTCCAGGCAGTAAGGCACTTCCACTTTGACAATCCGGTCCAGAATGGCCTCATTGGTATGATCGGCCTTAAATTTGTTCCACTCCGCCTCATTGGAGTGGGCCAGAATTATCCCGTCAAAATAGATCATGGAGCCTTTGCCGGGCGAAGGAATGGATTTTTCCTGGGTGGCGGTAATCATGGTATGCAAATACTCGACATCGTTTTTGAAAACCTCAATAAATTCGACAATGCCGCGGTTGCCGACATTGAAGGCGCCGTTCAGCGCCAGTACCCGCGGGTCGTCTTCCGGGTACATATCCATCTTGGAAATGTCGACCGAACCCGATAATACCGAAGTATCCTGGTTATTGGGGTCCACCGGCGGCACCACGCCGACGCCTTTGCGGGCGCGGATGGAGAACTCGGACACCGTCACCGGAAAGCGTTCAAACTCGCCGTGATATTCATGTTTTAAGCGGTAACGGCAAACAGGGCACAGATCGCCTTCAATCTTGACGCCAAGAATTTTCTCAAACTGCGGCCTGAGGTGCTTGGGAATAAGATGCAGCGGCTCTTCCCGCATGGGGCAGTCCTGAATGGCATACACCGGCGGGCTCATTTCCAGCGCCTTTTTCAGCGCCTCCATGAGCGACGACTTGCCGGCCCCCACCGGTCCGACCAGGTACAGTACCTGACGGGCTTCTTCCCCCTTCATGGCCGCCGAATGAAAGTAACGCATAATCTTCATAATGCTTTTATCAATGCCGTAAAAATCATTCGCAAAAAATTTATACCTACGCAGGGTCTCACTGCCGTAAATCCGTTTAAGCCGGGAATTTTCCTCGGTTTTCACCGTAATGACACCGGGTGTTGACAAAAGTTCATACATCCGTTGATGAGCCAGCATGGCAACTTTGGGATTTTCCCTGACAATCGCCAGATAATCAAGCAGTGTCCCGGAAAAATGCTGCTGCTTCCTGCTCTCACGGTCAGTTTGAATCAAACTGGCAAAATCAAAGTTACCCATACTCGGCCTCCTCAAAAATTTTTAAAAGTTTACCGGGTGGTGCGCCGCTACATCTGACACATCAGGTTCATCCATTGTTAAGTCCAGGTCAGTATCAACCATATTATCAATCATACTGTATACCGCACCTCCTTTTTGAGAGACATTTGTCTCTTTAAATTAATATAAATATATCAAATTTATGTAAACTTGTCTAAAGGATGTTTGTGGTAAAGTAGTAAAATAAATCCCCCGGCCACTGCCAGGGGATTTATTTCTTATAGTACATTATGATGTGACCGGATTATAAACGGAATCTTGCTATACCGGCCTGCAAATCAGCGGCCAGCATTGCCAGACTCTGACTGGAGGAGGCAATCTGCTGCATAGCTGCCGATTGTTCCTCTGTGGCCGCGGAAATAGTCTCCGACTCTGCTGCGGCGTTTGCACTGGCTGTATTAATCTCCTGCATGGATGTAAGCAAGGTCTTATTACCGGCATCTAGCTGCTGGATGGCTGCCGCAATATCCTGAATTTGCCTTGCTATGGAAAGAATGGACTCCACTATATTATTAAAACTCTCACCGGTGCTGTCGACAAGCGCAATACCTGTCTGAACGCCTGCAGTTCCGTTTTGCATGGTGATAACAACTTCTTTGAGATTGGCATCATTGTTTTCGATCAATGCACTAATTTTACCTGCAGCATGACTGGATTCCTCGGCCAGCTTCCGGACCTCATCCGCGACAACGGCAAAGCCCCGCCCCTGTTCTCCCGCTCGCGCCGCTTCAATGGCGGCGTTTAAAGCCAGCAGATTGGTCTGGCCGGCAATTGAGGATATTAGCGTGACAATTTCCCTGATCTCCTGAGAGCTTTTGCTTAATTCACCGATAGTCGCCTGGGTAGTGTTTGTATTCTCCCCGATTTCACTCATCTGCGTTACGGCTTGCTCTGCAGACCTACGGCCTTGTTTCGCTGCCGCCGCAGTGTCTGCAGCAATTTGTGATAAATCTTTGGCTGTTTGGGCAATCTGATTTACCTCTTCGGCCATCGCCCGGGATCTCGCAGTGATTTGATTAACTGCGGCAACCTGATTTTCAGCGTTCCGGGCAATTTCCGTGATCGAGCCGGCTACCTGATTAGCGGCATCTGCCGATTGGTGCGCACTTGCCGTCAGTTCTTCACTGGAAGCGGCAAGCAATTCCGATTGGGAAAGCACATTCGTGACCAGAGTCCGCAGACTGGCGCGCATGTCCCGAAACCCCTGCGCCAACTGTCCCACTTCATCATGAGACAAGACCCTGCCCGGCTGATCGCGGAGGTCCCCCTGCGCCAGCAGCAGGCATTCGTCCCTGATCAGGGCAATCGGCTTTGCAAGAAGTTTACTGAGATAAAGAATAAACAGCGCAGCCAGAACAAGGCAGAAGAACGACCCGGTCAGCATGGCGTACGTCAGTGAAGTTACCGCCTGCACAGCTTCAGCCTCCGGCGCCGTTACAATTAAAATCCAGGGATTACTGCCTGGCAGCTGAATGGGGGTAAATACACCAACCTTGGTTATCCCGTCAACAAACTTGTAAGTCCCCCGTACCGGTTTGCCGGTTTGGGCAGCAGTTTTAAACAGGCTGATAAAATGATCATCCAGTTCCGTTTCTTTTACATTGAGCGCCGGATCAACCTTCTTTTCGGTAAAGTTTAATTTGCCAACCAAGTCCGGCAGTTTGGTATGAATAATAAGTTTGCCGCTATTGTCGGCAATAACGCCGTAGCCGGTACTCAGAAACCGCATGTCTTTAATCAGCGTACTCAACTTATCCAATGACACTGTACCCGTTAATACGCCTGTCAGCTGATCGCCGTAAAGGAGCGGTACCGCCACATTCACAGCCACTTTGCCAGTAGTTTTCGAAACAAGGACTTCGGAAACCACTGCCTTTTTGGTAGCTACAACCTGTCTAAAATATGCCCGTTCTCCCAGTTGGGTAGTACTTCCGTCAGGCCGCAGTGCCAAACCGTCGGTAGCAATATAGGTTACATTTTCCAGGTTGCCCAGACGTTTGGCGCAATCCTGCAAAGTTTCCTGCAGTTGCTGCCTATCGGCCGGATTGTACAAGCCTTTATTAGTAGAGAATGCTTCCAGTTGCAGTACTGCCCCCTGAACATAAGCCCCGACACGATTAGAATAATCATTGCCAATCGCTATTGCGTTCTCTTCCACGCTCGCCGACAGGGCCTGTTCTGCCCGATAATAGTTGATGCCTACTAATAATCCAAAGGTTAAAATCAAAAAGGGCAGCAAAATTAAGAGAAGTCTTGTCTTCATACTGGTGATTTTCATAGCTATAACCTGCCTTTCATTTCTTCTTGAATCGCTGCTGTTATTATTCTTGCTATCCTGTCTTAACCGAAAATGAAAAAAAGACTGCCAGAATGCAACTAACTGCAACCTGGCAATCCTGAGCATAGACAGCTGGTAGACCCACGGCTTTGCGTCCTTATCTTTCGATAAGTTTGCTGAATGTGATCCGTACTTTTTGTTCTTGTTTTACATAATTCGGAACAAATTGACAAAATCCTCCTTATATGCTGCATTCTTTTTCTACTGTTTTTAACAACAAGCTTACTAGTCTGGGATCAAACTGTTTTCCTGCATGAGCTTGTATTTCCCGGTTTGCGTCCTCCCGGGAAACCGCCTTACGGTATGGGGTATTGCGTTGCATAGCATCATAGGAGTCGGCAATAGCAACGATTCTGCTGATTAAAGGAATGCCCTCCCCTTTTATTTTATCCGGATAACCGGAACCGTCCCAGCGCTCATGATGACTGGTAATATAATCGGCTACAGGCAGAAGTTCGGCAACGGCTTTCGCCAAACGCCCGCCAAGCTCAGCATGCGCCCTTATTTGCGCCCATTCGTCTTCCGTTAATTGACCGCATTTTACAAGAATCTCCCGGGGAACTCCCACTTTGCCGATGTCATGATAGTGGGCTGCGAGTTCGAGCTGGCGTAACGCCTGATCATCTAAAAGCAGTGCCTGTCCCAGCTTGAGCGCCCATTTCTTTACACCTTCGATATGGTCGAAAAAGCCGTGGTCATTTTTACCGGCAGTCTGCATTAGTGTTGTCAATAGCAATTGCCGGTTGTGCGCCCGGTTGCGATTCTTTTCCTGGTACATATGGTTATCAGCTTCACTGATGATGTCTTCCAGCTTGAGCGGCAAATTGGCTGCAACCGCGCCACCGGTCGAGATTGCCAGCGGAAGTTCAGGATGTAGCCTGTTATGCTCCTCCACCGTAGACCGCAGACGCTTTATGCCGGCAAATACTTCGGCCAACTCCGCGTCAGGCATTAGCACCGCAAATTCATCGCCGCCGATCCGTGCTACTGTCGCATGAGCAGAAAAACTTTGAACAATACTGTTGGCAGCCGCCCGGATTAAATCATCACCGGCTTTATGGCCCAAGGTATCGTTAATGAGTTTCAAACCGTCTACATCGCAGATAACAACCCCTACCGGCACCTGCTGCAAAGACTGCAGACGGCTGACTTCATCCTCAAAGTAGGTTCGATTGTGAATCTGCGTAAGCTGGTCCTGGGTACTCAGCTTGCGGTATTTATTTTCGGCTACAGCCAACGCTTCATTACGGTCATACAGCAGCGCGATATGCTCATTAATTGTGCCCAGCATAATATTAAAGGCATTGCACAAGCCGCGGATTTCAACTGGTGCAAAGGAAAACTTTTCTTCGGAGATTGTATGTGAATAATCGCCGTATTGTGCTCCCTGGGACGCAGAAAGCAGCATTAGAATCGGTCTTTGAATACTTCTGGACATTAGCCAGGTTAACACTAAAGCAAACAACAGGATGATGACGCTGCCAATAACAGCTTTTTGGATGAGAATATAAAGCGGCAACAGAACCTCTTGTTCATCTATTTCTACTAATAATACCCAGTCTCTGTCCGGAACCCACTGATATGCGCCTATTACCTCGGTGCCCCGGTGATTGATATAGCGGTCTGCCCCGGATAAGCCTGATTTTGCCCGCCAGTATCCTTCGTTATTTTCCATGCTTTCGCTACCGGTTCCATTTGAACCTGTATGGGCAATAATATGAGCACTTTTGTCAATTAAATAAGCTCGGCCGGTTTGGCCAAATTCAAATTCTTGTATCACATCTTCTAATTTTCGGGCAGAAACGGTTGCAAAGACAATACCACTTATGCTGTTTGCATTATTTATTACCGGTTGAGAGAATATGATGACTTTTTCACCGGTAGCACGCCCGATCAGAATGTCGGTAATGGCCGGTTTTCCCTGAATACCGAGGCGAAAATACTCGCGATTGCTAACGTCGGTGCCGGGAGGAGCAATAGTATCCACTTCAGTAACCCCAGCTTTGTTTACAAATACATACCCATTAAAATCTCTACTGCTGGTCAGTGACGCATTGAAATCATACTGCATAGTCTCAGTATTGAGGTGACGGACCGAATAAAGCTGAGCTACCGTCGCCACGGTATTGGCATGATCCCGAAACCACTCGTTTATCGATAGAGC
>JAEZQV010000228.1 GCA_023441125.1 Bacillota bacterium | reverse complement strand
TGTGACGGTCTGTGATGAAAATCCAGCATTATCAAGCATTCATGACATTTTGAAAACGAAAAATGATGGCGAAATTTGACTACGAATCAAAAGGTCGCAGGTTCGAATCCTGCCGGGGTCGCCATTTGTGATAGGAAAAGCCTTACGGGTAAAACCGTAAGGCTTCTTTGCGTGCGCCCAAGATGAGCGTCATTTGTAAAGTGAAAGTCCTGAACGGGGATGGCGAGCGCCTACGTGCATTATTTAAGCAAAGTAGTGAAAAATGATGATCCCGGGAGCTATGCCGGTGTAATTCAGGCAAGAGAGTAATGGCACGATTATTGGCTGAATGAATTGCCGCATGTTAATTATGAAGGGACATATATAGTTCTTGCGATATTAGAAACAAAAAATTCTCCCCTTGGAACAAGAGGAAATAGTTGACGCAAACAGAATAATACATTTTATTACAATATTGGCAAATTTAAAAAAATATTGGTATTTATAAAGGGTGTGTGTTTATGCCTGATAAAAAACGCAAAAAACCAACCAATATTATTTATGGTGCTGATGACAAGCTGCCGTTTTCGACATTGATGCCTTTGGTGTTGCAGCAAATTATGACACTGTCGGTTGATCTGATGTTTCCGGTAATCATTGTTGCCGCAATTGGCGGAACAACAGAATTGGCGCAAAGTTTTGTCAGCCTTATGATGATCGCTATGGGAAGCGGGACAATATTGCAAGCATACAATAAAAGTTGGGTTGGCTCAGGTTATTTTTGCGCACATGAGGCCAATGCTTTACTTTTCCCTGTTTCGGTTTTAGCGGCCAAGAGTGGTGGCCTGCACTTGCTGCTGGGTATGACGCTTGTAGCAGGGGTGGCCCAGACTTTGTTTAGTAAGGTAGTCCACAAATTGCGGGTGCTATTTCCCGTGGAAATCACCGGGCTGATTATTACTATGCTGCCTATTTCTGTTATTCGCTACAGCTTTTTCAGTTTTATCGGGCATGGTAAAGCGGCGGACAGTTTAGAAGCGTTGATCGCGTTTGTTACGCTGGCGGTTGTTATAGTGATGTTTGTCTGGGGCAAAGAATGGTTGCGGCAATATTCCGTAATAGCCGGGATCATAGCCGGATTTCTGGTTTCCTACTTCACCGGAGTTCTCAGCCAGGAGCATTTGCGCAAAATTGCAGAGGCTCCTATTCTTGCTTTGCCCAACATGAGCCATGTTGGCTGGTCTTTTGATATGGATTTGCTAGTCCCCTTTTTGCTGCTGGCGCTTTGCTCCAGTATAAAAACGCTTGGTAACATTTCCGTCTGTCAGAAAATTAATGACGAGAATTGGGCCAAGCTCGATATGAAATCGATCAGCGGCGGCCTGCTTGCCGAAGGGCTGGGTACAATGTTTGGTGGCTTTATTGGTACTATGGGGCAAGCTACAAGTTCTGGCAGTATTGGACTTTCTATTGCTACTGGGGCTGTTAGCCGCTATATTGGGTATTGTGTGGGTGCGGGGTTTATAGTGCTTGCTTTTTTACCCAAGCTAAGCGCTATATTTGCGATTATGCCTGAGCCGGTTATGGCCGCCATTCTAATGGTGGAAATCGTGTTTGTGATTCCGGCGGGCATGCAGATGTGTACTTCGCGCATGCTGGATTCCCGCAGGTATTTCGTTTTAGGCCTGGCTTTTACTGTTGGTTTGGCTGTAGAGATGTTTCCCGGTTTTGAATCAGCTTTACCTGTATATCTACAGCCTTTGTTCAAATCATCGCTGTCAGCCACGGCACTGGTGGCTATCCTTCTCAATCTCCTTTTTCGTATCGGCATTGCCAAGCATCAGGTGACCGAGATAACTCCCGGGGCTATTTCTTCGGAAGAAATAGCCAGTTTTATGGAAGCAAACGGAGCGGCCTGGGGCGCGCGCCGAGAGATTATTAATCGGGCTGCGGCCGTTCTCAATGAATTTATCGAATCGGCAGCAGCACTGGGGTTAGCCAAAGGGGCGGTCAAGGTGGATGTCAGCTTTGAGGAATTTAACCTGGACGTGGATATTTATTACGAAGGCACGATGATGCGGTTTCCGGATATAAGACCTACGGAAGCTGAACTTTTGGCAGATGAAACAGCATTTACAAAAATGTCGGGTTTTCTAATAAAACAGCATGTTAACTGGCTTAAGACCGACAACAATAATGATAATTGCCACATTAGGCTCCACTTTGATCATTAATGTGTTCCTCATTCCAGAATTTATCGTGACGACTCGTGCAATATACCGGTTAATCTCCAGCCCCGTTGCATCCGTTAGCTACCGGCAACGTGAAATAAATCGTCATGCCTGCTCCCGGCCGGCTTTCGGCCCAGATGCGGCCACCATGGGCGGCAATAATTTCTTTGGCGATGTTTAGGCCCAGTCCGCTATTTTCCATTTTGTCACCGGGTTTGTTGCTTTGATAGTAGCGGTCGAAAATAAACGGAACTTGCTCTTGACTCAGCCCCTCGCCGTTATCCCGGACAGTAAGTGTTACCCAGTCATCTGTTGCCGCCACAGGCAACAGGCTTAGCTCTATCATACCGCCCGGAGGAGTATGGCGGATGGAGTTGAAAATCAGATTGGCATAGACCCGTTCAATATAATCAGTATCGGCTGTCAGCTTCAAGTCCGGCTGCCGGCTTGCGGGCATGGCCGCCACCGTTAAATTTAGTCCGGCCATCTTCACATCTTCCAGGTATTTTGTCCATACCAGGTTGAGCAGCTCTGTCGGCGCTATCGTTCGTAATTTCAGCGAAACTTGTCTGGCTTCCAGCTTAGTCAGTTCAAATAATTCTTTAGTTAACCGGTTTAAGCCAAGTGCTTTCGTGTAAACAAGATTGAGATATTTTGTTGTTTCTGCCGGCTCAGAGATTACGCCATCCAGCATGGCTTCCACATAGCCTTGAATAGAGGTTAAGGGTGTTTTTAAGTCGTGCGCAATATTTGCCAGTAAGTGGCGACGGGCCATATTGGCTTGTTCCAAAGCCGTCGTCCGTTCTTGCACCAGCTTTTCCAGGCGTTGATTGATTGCCGTTAGTTCCTGATTAAATGCTTGCTGCTCATTAAGTCTGGCAATCAGGCGGTCAACCGACTGGTAATGGGGATTATCATCCTGGTCACGCTCGGGGGCTACCGCCGCGAATATCTCCCGGTCAAACGCTCCCCGGCTGAGTTCAAACATGCCGGTCAGCACCCGGCTATACAACTTCAGCAGCGCTCTGGCGAAAACAGTGCATAGCAGGATTGACACAGCAATGGCCGTCAACCAATACGTATCCCGGCAGATGCTCCAGACTGCCGCTCCCAGGCAGAGTGTGACTATCAGCAGCAATGTAAACTGTTTGTGGCGACTTCTTCTGATGATTATGCCAATCCCCCCCCCTTAACTGTGCAATTTCTATGGATTATTATAAAAACTGTCAAAAGAATTCATAATATTGCGTCTATTATTGTTAATTGCCGCCCTCCCGGCGGCAATAATAGCTGCCAGGCCATCGGGTCCATGGAGGTCTGGCTGTTCATCGCAGCACACGTTAATTAGCACAATTTCATGATGATGCAATACAATGGCCAATGCTGTCTGACTGCGTTCCCCGGTGGCCAATACTTTATTGATAAACCGCCAGTAGTATTCCAGAAAGCTGTCAGGTTGGGACTGGGGAGGGGTTTCAAAGGTCATAGCGATGATAATGTCCATATTTCTTTTCACCGCTTCAAGAACCGGCAGGGCGGCTGTATAGGCACCGTCAACCAGCAGTTTGCCGCCAATAGCGGCCGGTGGCATAAACGGAAACTGGGCGGAAGCGGCATATACGGCGTCGGCCGCCGGCCCGCTGTCCAACACCACACTCTGGCCTGTGGTTATGTCGGTGGCTTGCAGCAAAGTAAGCGGATGAAAATTTTCTATCCGCTGGTCCTTAAAGATATTACCGAGCACCTGTTTGAGGGCATGCGGTTTAAGCATGGCCGCGCCGGGACTGAACCGGCCAAAGGGTAACTCCAGAATATTCAGCATCGTACGATAATCAGGGCGGGAGTATAGTTTGGGCTGCCAGAGCAGGCGGCCTATGGCCGGCATAGCGTCTGGCCGAATGCCGGCACCCCGCAGAGCGGCCATGATTGCGCCGCCACTGGCACCGGCCAACAGGTCTATTGCCAGGCCTGCCTCGTCCAAAAATTCAAATAAGGCAATTGCCGCCAAGGTTTTCACTCCGCCGCCGCCTAGGAC
>JAEZQV010000215.1 GCA_023441125.1 Bacillota bacterium | reverse complement strand
TGCCTATATGATTATGGTTCGAGCCATAGTTAGACCTGAAAAAAAAGATGTGCTGCTTGCTGAATTGTCGGCTGCCGGTTTTCATGCCGCGACGGTCGTTGAAGTTGTCGGCCGCGGCAAACAAATGGGGATAAAAATCGGTGATATACATTATGACGAGATTCCAAAGGTCTTGCTGCTGATGACAGTCCCGGCCGCAAAAAAGGATGAGATTGTGTCCCTGATCATCAAATATGCAAAAACCGGCGACGAAGGCGCGTTCGGCGACGGTAAAATCTTCATCAGTCCTGTCGAGGAAGTCTATACAGTTTCCACCGGGGCGAAAGGGCTGTAAAGGGGGAGTAGGCATGAAGGAAATTATTGCCGTAATCAGGATGAACAAGGTCAGCGCCACCAAAAAAGCGCTGGTGGATGTGGGGATCGCCGGTTTTACCGCCTTCAAGGTAATGGGGCGGGGCCGGCTGGTCGACGACTTGTCGGTTATCGCCCAGCGGCGTAAAACCTTGCTGGCTATCGGCGGCAACGAGGGTAATGAACAAGTAGAAAAGATGGTTGTCCAGTTTCTGGACGGCACACGTTTGTTTCCGCGCCGGCTGTTTACCATCCTGGCCCATGATGAAGATGTGGATAAGATCGTGGCGGCCATTATCAGCGTCAACCGGACCGACAACAAGGTCGGCGACGGTAAAATCTTCGTACTGCCTGTTCTGGACGCCATCCGCGTCAGGACCGGTGAAAGCGGCGAAGCGGGCGTGTGACCCATGAATCACAGAACCGGAGATAGGTACAGGTAAACAGGCAACGGCGCCTGCTCTGCCCGCATCACGGCAGAGCGGCGTTTTGTGATTTTTATAAGCATGAGGCAAAAAACAATACGCAATAAAATTTCTAAAGAGAAAAGGGGAATAAAAAATGCCAAGAAAAATTGCGATCTACGGAAAAGGCGGCATCGGCAAATCCACTACGCAGCAAAATACGGCCGGCGCTATGGCTCATTTTTATGATAAAAAAGTATTTATTCACGGCTGCGATCCTAAGGCCGATTCCACCCGGCTGATCCTGGGCGGCATGAACCAAAAAACCTTGATGGATCTCTTGCGGGATGAAGGGGAAGAAAAAATTACGACCGAAAAGGTGGTAAAAACCGGCTATGAGGGCATCCGCTGCGTGGAGTCGGGCGGCCCGGAACCCGGCGTAGGCTGCGCCGGGCGGGGGGTAATCACCGCCATTGATTTGATGGAACAAAACGGCGCGTATACGCCTGATCTGGACTTTGTCTTCTTTGACGTACTGGGCGACGTTGTCTGTGGCGGTTTCGCCATGCCGATCCGGGACGGCAAAGCCCAGGAAGTGTATATTGTGGCCTCCGGTGAGATGATGGCCATTTACGCCGCCAATAATATTTGCAAAGGCCTGGTGAAATATGCCAAGCAAAGCGGCGTCCGTCTCGGCGGCATCATCTGCAACAGCCGCAAGGTCGACCGGGAGCGGGAATTCCTCGAAGAATTCACGGCAGCTATCGGCACCCACATGATTCACTTTGTGCCGCGCGACAATATTGTGCAAAAAGCCGAATTCAATAAAAAGACGGTCGTGGAATACGACGCCGACTGCAATCAGGCCAAGGAATACGGTGAACTGGCCCGCAAGATTATTGAAAACGAAAATTTTGTTATTCCCAAGCCGCTCAGCATGGATGCGCTGGAAGCCATGGTCGTTAAATACGGTATTTCCGACTAAGAATAGGAAAATTCCGCCCAGGCGCCTGGCACGTTAGTGAAAAAAGGAGGAACACACGCTATGCCTTATCATTTGTTTAAATGCAGCGAATGCATCCCCGAAAGAAAAAAACATGCGGTTATCAAAGGGCCAGGCGAGACACTGGCCGATGCCCTGCCGCTCGGCTACCTGAACACCATCCCGGGAAGCATCTCGGAACGCGGTTGCGCCTACTGCGGCGCCAAACATGTTATCGGCACGCCCATGCGGGATGTTATTCACATGAGCCACGGGCCGATCGGCTGCACTTATGACACCTGGCAAACCAAACGCTATATCAGCGAAAATGATAATTTTCAGCTTAAATACACCTATGCCACTGATATGAAAGAAAAACACGTCGTCTTCGGCGCCGAAAAAGTTCTTAAGAAAAATATCATTGAAGCCTTTCAGGCCTTCCCCAATATCAAGCGTATGACCATCTACCAGACCTGCGCCTCGGCGCTGATCGGCGACGATATGAACGCCATTGCGGAAGAGGTCATGGAAGAGATGCCGGAGGTCGACATCTTCGTCTGCAACTCGCCCGGCTTCGGCGGCCCGAGCCAGTCCGGCGGCCATCACAAAATTAATATCGCCTGGATCAACCAGAAGGTGGGGACCGTGGAACCCAAGCTCACCAGCGATTATGTCATCAACTACGTGGGCGAGTACAACATTCAGGGCGACCAGGAAGTCATGCAGGATTATTTCCGGCGCATGGGCATTCAGGTATTGTCCACCTTTACCGGCAACGGTTCGTATGACGATCTCAGGGCCATGCACAAGGCGCATCTCAATGTGCTCGAATGCGCCCGTTCCGCCGAGTATATCTGCAATGAACTCAGGCAACGCTACGGGACGCCGCGGATGGATATCGACGGTTTCGGCTTTGAGCCGCTGTCGGCCTCACTCCGGAAGGTCGGTTTGTTCTTCGGCATTGAGGACCGGGCCCAGGCCATCATTGACGAGGAAACCGCCCGCTGGAAACCGGAACTGGACTGGTATAAGGAACGCCTCAAGGGCAAAAAGGTATGCCTCTGGCCGGGCGGTTCCAAGCTGTGGCACTGGGCCAATGTCATTCACGAGGAAATGGGTGTCGAGGTAGTTTCCGTGTATACCAAGTTCGGTCACCAGGGCGACATGGAAAAGGGTATTTCCCGCTGCGAGGAAGGCGCGCTGGCCATCGACGATCCGAACGAGCTGGAAGGTCTGGAGGCCATGGAAATGCTTCAGCCGGATATTATTTTCACCGGCAAGCGGCCGGGCGAGGTGGCCAAAAAGATCCGCGTCCCCTATCTCAATGCCCATGCCTACCACAACGGTCCCTGGAAAGGCTTCGAAGGCTGGGTGCGGTTTGCCCGCGACGTCTATAACGGTATCTATTCTCCCATCCACAAACTGTCGTTCCTGGATATCAGTCAGGATGAAATCCCCACCGACAAAGGCTTTGAGACGCAAAGAATGCTGTCTGACGCTGACCTGAGCGAAGAGGTCAAAGCTTCGGCAACCCTCAGGGAATACACCGGCAAATACGATATTGTCGCTGACCTGCGCAAAAAGACTTATCCTGAATTTCCGCGGGAATTTCAGCAGCAGCCTGCGGTGTAACGGAGGATGAACGTTATGGAAAACAAAGAAAAGATCGAGCTACTTCTGGATCATATTATGAAAAAATGCCTGTGGCAGTTTCATTCCCGCTCCTGGGACCGCGAACGGCAGAATCAGGAGATTCTGGCCAGGACCACGCAGCTGTTATGCGATGAACCGGTGGCCAAGGAAACACCCTTCGACCGATGCTACTGGGCGGACGCCGTTTGTCTGGCGGACGCTTATAAAAGCCGCTTCACCTGGCTGGCCGGCATGAGTAAGGCTGAGATCAAGGAAGTTATGCAGGGACTCAAAGAGCGCCTGGACTTTCTGACCATCACCGGTTCGCTGAATGAAGAGCTTAAAGATCCGCGCTATTAAATGAAAAAGCTGTGCCACTACTATGGCGGACACAGAGCAAAACAAACAGAAAAAGGAGTAATGCTATGTTTTGTGAAGTTAAAGCAAAAGAGCGTATCGGTGTTATCAATCCGATATTTACCTGTCAGCCTTGTGGTGCGCAATATGCCAGCATAGGGATTAAAGAGTGCATCGGCATTGTGCACGGCGGCCAGGGTTGCGTTATGTTTGTCCGCCTGCTGTTCTCGCAGCACTTTAAAGAAAGCTTTGAAATTGCTTCCTCCTCCCTGCATGAGGACGGAGCGGTGTTCGGCGCCACGCACCGTGTGGAGGAAGCGGTGGATGTGCTGTTGATGCGGTATCCGCACGTCAAGGTAGTACCTATTATTACCACCTGCGCGACCGAGGTTATCGGCGACGACGTCGACGGCGTGGTGCGAAAGCTCAATGAAGGTTTGCTGCAGGAAAAATATCCCGGCCGGGAAGTGCACCTCATTCCCATTCACACCCCGAGCTTCAAAGGCAGCCAGGTTACCGGCTATGATATCGCCGTCCGGGATTTCGTCAGCTATTTCGCCCAAAAAGGCGAGCCCAACGGCAAAATCAACCTGATTACCGGCTGGGTCAATCCCGGCGATGTCACGGCGCTCAAGCACCTGCTGGCCGAAATGCAGATTCCGGCGACAGTACTGTTTGAGATAGAAAGCTTTGATTCGCCGCTGATGCCGGACGGCAACCATGTTTCCCACGGCGATACCACGGTCGAGGATTTGCGGGATACGGCCAATGCGCTGGGCACCATAGCCCTGAACCGTTATGAAGGCGGTAAAGCCGCCAAATACCTGGAGAGCGAATTCGATGTTCCGGCCATCATCGGTCCGACGCCGATCGGCATCCGCAATACCGACACCTTTTTGCACAATCTGAAAACAATGACCGGCAAGCCGATTCCTGCATCGCTGGTGCGGGAGCGGGGCATCGCCCTCGACGCTCTGACCGACCTGGTCCATATGTTCCTGGCCGACAAAAAAGTCGCCATCTACGGGCATCCCGACCTGGTCATCGGCCTGGCGCAATTCTGCCTGGATCTGGAAATGAAGCCGCTGCTGCTGCTCCTGGGTGATGACAATACGACTTACCCGGATGATCCCCGCATTCAGGAATTGCAGGCCAACGTGGATTACAAGCTGGAGGTAATCACCAATGCGGACCTCTGGGAACTGGAAAACCGCATTAAAAACGAAGGACTGGAGCTTGATCTGATTCTGGGTCATTCCAAAGGCCGCTTTGTATCCATTGACTACAATATCCCCATGGTGCGGGTCGGCTTCCCCACCTATGACCGGGCGGGACTGTACCGGCATCCGGTTGTGGGCTATGCCGGCGCCATCTGGCTGGCCGAGGCTATGGCCAACACCATCTTTACCGATATGGAATACAAGAAAAACAAGGAATGGGTGCTGAACGTCTGGTAAGCCGGCAACCGGTCTGTGAGCCGGCAGACTGCTGACAGATTCATACTATTTGCTGCTGCCGGTTCCCGTACCGGACGGGTGCCGGCAAAGCATATGTAAAAGAGGCGGGACAATGATCAATCAAGTTGCCCTGGAGGCGTTCGAGGAAGATTTTCGCAGCGCCAGAATGTATCATTTCCGGGCCAGCCAGTTTCTGGCGGAAGGCCAGTACCACAGCGTGGTATTTAATGTCGCCGCAGTTGCCCTGGAAAACTATCTGATTGCCCTGTGCCACTTATTCGGCGTGGAGCCGTGCAATCATAATTATACCTGTCTGATGGACACCGTGGAGGAGGTCACAGAAGTTCCCGGCGGGCTGAATGCCGAAATCCGCTCGCTGGATTCCATTTTTGGCATCTGCTCTATTGAAAACTACCACCATGGCGCGCCGGCACCGGCTGACGCCGGCCGGATATTAAAACTGTGCGACGATGTCAAGGCGTTGTTCGATCCTGAGAAAATGGCGGCCGTCAAGGCGGCGCTGGCAAAAAACTGAGGAGTTTTGAGGATGAGGATACATTATTTGCAACATGTGCCATTTGAGGGTCCCGCCAATATTGTGACCTGGGCCCGGCAGCGGGGCTACAGCCTCACCGGCACGCATTTGTACAATTATGAAGCCTTGCCGGGTATGGAGCAGTTTGACTGGCTGGTGATCATGGGCGGGCCGATGAATATCTACCAGGAAGAGGAATATCCCTGGCTGGCGGCAGAAAAACAGTTCATTACAGCCGCTATTGACGCCGGCAAGGCGGTCCTGGGAATCTGTCTCGGCGCCCAGCTGATCGCCGCTGTGCTGGGCGGGAAGGTTACCAAAAACCCGGTGGGGGAAATCGGCTGGCTGCCGGTGGAGTTTAACCGCCAGGCCTTAGCATCGCCGCTCTTTGCCGGCTTTCCGGCCACTGTCCGCGTTTTCCAGTGGCATAACGATACTTTCAGCACGCTGGGCGAAGGCTGTGTTTGTCTGGCCGGCAGCGAAGCCTGCGGCCAGCAGGCTTTCCTGTACAAAGACCGTGTCGTCGGCTTTCAGTTCCATATGGAAGGCAATGAGGCCAGCATCCGGTCGCTGCTCGGAAATTGCGCCGGCGAACTGACAGACGGTCCGTATATACAATCCGCGGAGCAGATCGTAAGCGGCCTAAGCGGTTTGCCGCCAATCAATGCTCTGATGGATGGGTTTCTGGACCGGCTGGCAGAGCATTATCAACAACGGGAGTGAGCATCAATGGAACAAATCAAGTACACGAAACGGATTTGTGCTGACCGGGAAAAAATAAACGGCTTCCTGGCGAAACAGCGGGTAGGCACGCTGAGCATGTGTGAGCCGGGCGGCAGGCCGTACGCCTTGCCGGTAAACTATGTGTACGTGGACAACAAGGTATATATTCACGGTATGGGCAGCGGCAAAAAAAACGATGTCCTGGCTGTCAATCCGTCGGTATGCTTCACGGTTTTTGCGGAGTTCGGCACAGTGGCCGACCCGGTGCCGGCCAAGTGCGACACCGCGTATTTAAGCGTTGTTATTTTTGGCAAAGCGGTGAAAGTAGAGGATATAGCGGAAAAAACCCAGGCGCTCAGACAGATAGTGGAGAAGTTTATGCCGCAGTATTTTCAGACACCGCTGACGGCGCAGTTTGTCGAGCAATATCATTCGTCCTTTGACGATAAGGCGGTAGCCGTATACCGCATCGATCCGGCAGACCTCACCGCTAAAGAAAACCCGGTGGATGAAGACAATATGTTTCACGGATGAAAAAAAGGGGTGACGAACCATGCCTGACACACTGGCCCGAATCACGGCCGAACATCCCTGTTATGCTGCCGACGCCCGCCATACCTACGCCAGAATGCATCTGCCGGTGGCGCCGGTATGCAATATCAGCTGCAATTACTGCAACCGGAAGTATGACTGCGTGAATGAGAGCCGCCCGGGGGTAACCAGCGAGGTGCTCTCGCCGGAACTGGCGCTGGCCAAGTTTGTCCGGGTAAAAGAAGCGCTGCCTAACCTGCGGGTTGTCGGCATCGCCGGCCCGGGCGACGCCCTGGCCAACTGGGAGAATGTCAAAAATACGTTGACCTTAATCCGGGCAGCAGCGCCGGCGATAACGCTTTGTCTGTCCACCAACGGTTTGATGCTGCCGCACTACGGTCAGGATATTATTGACCTGGGCATTAAGCACGTAACGGTTACGGTGAATTGCCTGGAAGCGGCCGTGGGCGCCAAAATATACCATCACATTCATTATCAGGGCAAATATTATGTCGGGGAAGCGGCCGCGGAGATCCTTATTCAGAACCAGCTGGCGGGTATCCGGCTGCTGGCCGCCGCCGGCGTTCTGGTAAAGGTCAATATTGTTATGCTTGAGGGCATAAATACCGCTCAGATTCCGGACTTAGTAAAAAAAGTCAAACACCTGGGCGCGTTCATGACCAATATCATGCCGTTCATTCCGGCTGAGGGCAGCGCATTTCAGGCTTTACCCCGGGCCAATATGCAGGCGGTTAATGCGCTGCGGGACCTATGCCAGGCGGACTTACCGCAGATGCGCCACTGTCAGCAATGCCGGGCCGATGCTATCGGCCTGCTGCATGAAGATCAGGCGGGAAAATTCCGCAATTCCCAGCCGGGAATACTTCTTAAGTCCGGTCTGCGTCACACGTATCGGGTGGCGGTGACCTCCCGGCATAAAAAGCTGGTGGATCTGCACTTTGGCCATGCCGAAGAATTTCATATCTATGAAACGGATGGAGTCAACAGCCGGTTTATTGAAACCAGACCAACGCCGAAATATTGTACTGGTACGCAGGACTGTGAGGAGTCGGCTGCGAGCAAGGAACGGGCGCTGGCCGGTATAGCCGATTGCGCCGCGGTAGTCACCATGCGCATCGGAAATGAGGCGGCAAAACAGGTGAGAGAGCAGGGGATTGCCGTGGTGGAATCCTGCATCAGTGTGGAAGAAGGCATAATTCAGGCCTTTCACCAACTGCGCCATGAGGCCGAACTGGCGGCAACCGGGCGCAAGGCTATATAATAAAACCGGTAAATTAAACAGGAAAGAGGGGTAGCAGGATGAAAACGGATATTGTGTTTATTGATCAGACACTGGGCAATGCTTTGGAAAATCATCATATCAATATAGTGTCTGCAGGACGGGTAAAGGCCGGGCTGGAAGCACTCGTTCCCATGGTATTTGATATGACGCTGGCGGTCTATGCAGCCATCAGGCGCGAATGCCAAATAAACATGGACAATATCCGCGCGTCTGTCCGTCCTGTTGCCGAAGAAATAGACGAGGCCTTTTCACTGGGTTGCCGCATGCTAAAAATCACTATGAATTATCAGGAGATAAACCAAATGCCGGAACCGGTTAAAGCGGCGTTGCGGCGGGCTCAGCTGAGGGGAGTGACTGTGGCGCTTGCCATGGCCGGCGGCTGCCGCTGCTCCCTAAGCGGTCTGTATGCGCTTGCCCGGATAGTAAGGCTGTACAACATAACCAGGCTGGTGGTTGACGATAAAATGGGCGAACTGGACCCGATGGTTACTTACCGGACGCTCCGGTCGATAAAACAGGGCATACCCTGCGAACTGGAATATCACGGTAATAATGACTGGGGTTTAGCGACCGGCAATGCGTTGAGTGCCATCCGGAGCGGCGTGCTCTGTATTGCCGTAAGCTGCGGCGGCGTTTACGGCTATCCCGCATTGGAAGAGGTGCTGATGGGCGCGCGGTATTTACTTGAGCTGCCGCTCAGCGTGCCGGCGAAACTGGCGACCAACTGCGCAACCATATTGCACGAACTCGGACAGTGTGTCCGGACGACCAAAGCCATTATCGGCACCGATATTTTTGCGCATGAATCAGGCATTCATGTGGACGGCGTCAACAAAAAAAGTGATCTATATGAACCCTTTACGCCTGAAACAGTTGGTTTGTCCCGGAAAATCGTCCTTGGCAAGCATTCCGGCAAAGCGGCGCTGGAGTTAAAGTGCAGGGAACTCAGCCTGTCTGTTAATCCTGCGAATATGCCGGTGATACTGGAGCGAGTACGGGTGCTGGCGGTTGGTCAGAAGGCGCCGGTTGCCGACTGGCAGCTGCGGCAGCTGGTCTGTGAGATGGCGTCATGAAAAAAATACGTATTGTCGATACTACCCTGCGTGATGGCGAACAAGCGGCCGGCCTGGCATTTACCCGGGCGGAAAAACTGGCTATCGCCAGGGCGCTGGCTGAGGCGGGCGTGTTTGCCATCGAAGCCGGTACGCCGGCTATGGGACCAGAAGAACAGTGCGCGCTGAAAGACATTGTGAATGCCGGCTTATCGCCTCGGGTCATTGCCTGGAACCGGGCTGTCAGGCAGGATATTCTGACTTCAGTGGAGTGCGGTTTTAGCTGTATTCATGTTTCAGTGCCGGTATCCGACATGCACCTTGCTTACAAGCTCAAGAGCGACCGGGATACTGTCCTCAGGCAACTGGCCGATGCCGTGGCCTATGCGCGCAGTTTTGGCTGCACGGTATCGGTGGGAACTGAGGATGCGTCCCGGGCCGATCCGGATTTTTTTCTTAAAGTGGCGGAAACAGTCGCTTGTCTGGGTGCGGAATACATCCGTTACGCCGATACGGTGGGGTACCTGGAGCCGCTCAAGACTTATGAACTCATGCTGGAGTTGGTAAAAAGCTGTGCTCTGCCGATAGAAATTCATGTGCACAACGATTTTGGACTGGCAACGGCCAATACGGTCGCAGCCATTCAGGCCGGCGTGCCCATGGCCAGCGTCACGGTAGGCGGCATCGGTGAACGGGCCGGCAACGCCGCTCTGGGGGAAATAGTTGACATATTGACAAAACTCTATAAGTACGATACTGGCATCAGACAGGAACAACTTCCCGGGTTAAGCAACGTGGTAACCGCGGCTTGCCAGGGGGCTGATGCAGGCCGCGTCCGGTGTGACAAGCAGCACAAAAGATAGAAAAAACACTAAATTAAATAGAAAAGCTTCATGGGTACCACGAATACCCATGAAGCACAGGCAAATCCTCTAATCCCAGTGGCACCAGGTTTATTTGATCTACCTTATTGTAATTATAGCAAGGCGCTTTTTCTTTTTCAAGAAAAACAGGGAGAAATACGCAGTCTACTTATCACCGCTCCATGAGCTTGCCGGTATCGGACAAATCATAACCGCCCATACCGGAGATTTCATCAAAAAATGCTTTGGACTGGAGAATGGACAGCAGCGCCTGAAAAACCGGCTTTTCCACATCATCCCGCCGGATAACAATATCATAGCGCTCCTTTTTCAAGGGAATAAAATCCAGGCCGCTGATCTGCAGGGCAACTTTTTCAATGCCCACGGCAACGTCGGCCTGGCCTCGGGCTACACAACTGGCAACAGCCAGATGGCTCATTTCTTCCTGCTCGTAACCGGTAATTTGCTTGGGATCTATGGCCTGCTTATACAGCATTTCGTCCAGCAGGACCCTGGCGCCGGCACCGCTTTCCCGGTTAATCAGCCGGACGGCATCGCGCGTTAAGTCCTGCCAGTCTATAATATTCTTGGGATTGCCCTTGGCAACATAAAAACCGGCATTGCGATATACTAAGTTGAATATCAGTGTATGCTGCCCGGGCAGCAGCCGGCGCACATACGGCGTATTGTACGTATCGGTGTCGCTGTCCCACAAATGGGCGGTCGCCACGCTGGCCGCCTTCCGGTACAGTGCCAGCAGGGCATTCATACTGCCGATATAATTGCGTAAAAATCGCATATGCGGCATTTGGGCCTCAAGATGTCTTGTCAATACATCGAGGACAATGTCCTGACCGCAGAGGATGAAATCACTGGCGGCCTGCGGCTGGTTTTCCGCCGGCTGGTTTGCCGTTTTGGGTTGAACAGCAGCGTGTTTTTTGGAATTTCGGATATACGTGTCCAGGTCTGCAGCCTCGACTCGCATGCTGCGGCCAACACGATAAGCTGGAATATTGCCGCGTTTTATCATCTCATAGACGGTAAAGCGGGAAATCTTTAGAATTTTAGCAACTTCATCCGGCGTATACGAGGTTGGGCTATTCATAGATATACCTCATTCCAAGTGTGAATAGTTTGTTAAGTTATGCATCTATCATACAACAATTATGCCGGCAATGCCATAGAATCTCTACCAGGAAAGCCGCAGCTGTTTCGGACGCAGCCGGTAAGACGGAATAGGCGCTTGGGGGATTTTGGGGGTCTGCACAATGCGCAGGCGCCGCCGGGGTATTGTAACAGATGAGCCGGATCATAGATGGAAAGTCTTGACAAAGAATGCCGCCCATGACAAAATAAATGTGTATTACCTACAAAACTCGACAGCGTTGAAAATACACTTGCGCATTTGGTGTTCAGTGTCTTTTGTCAACGCTTTCTTTATTCATATTGCTGATCCTGTATTCCGTTTAATAAACATATCGAGGCAATGACTTTTCTGGAGGTACTATTTGATGAAGGAAGAGTATGATCCAATATTGTTTCGTAACCTTTGTAAGCAATATACCGATTTAGCTCTGGACGATATCGAAGATCTGGCAAAAATGGTGCAGCAGCTGCCGAGTATTGCTGAATTAACGGAAACCGATATCTTCATCGATGCGTTGTCGAAAAATTCGGTGGATGCCATAGTCCTGGCCTGGGCGCGGCCGGTGCGGCGCTCCCTGTACAAGCACAGCGTGGTTGGCGAGATTGCCTATGCCACGAAAGAGCCCGCCGTCTTTCAGGCGCTTTCCCGGGAAGGCGTTGTGCGGAATGTGCGAGGCTTAAGCCAGGAAGGCGTGCCGATTGATCAGACGGTGGTCCCGTTCCGCGGCCGAAACGGCAAAGTAATCGGCGTAATCATCATGGAAAAGGATATATCGGCAGAAATTCGCCATGAAGAACAAGTCGAATTTCTTAACCAGACAGCGGAGAAACTCAGCAGTACGTTGATGTCCTTAACCTTTACCAGTTTCGGCTGGGAGGAATGGGTAGGCAACGGCATCTTTGTCCTTAACCAGAAAGGTGAAATTATTTATGCGAATAAGAACGCTACCCGGATCAGCAAATTTTATTTTACCGGCTCGCCCCTTGGCGCCAACCTGATGCAGGCTCTGGCTTTTGCCAGTATGCAGGACATGCTGGATAAGCTGACGTCGCCCATGGAGTACAAAATGGATCATTCCTATTTTCTCTTCCGGGTTCATCCGCTGGTCAACTACATGGAACTATCGGGGTGTGTCGTCTCGGTTCAGGATGTAACCGAATTGCGCCAGAAAGAGCGTCAACTGGATGTGCAAAGTGCTATCATCCGGGAAATCCACCACCGCGTCAAAAATAATTTGCAAAATGTTGTATCGCTCTTAAACCTGCAAAAACGCCGAGTCCAATCGGAGACAATTGCCAGGGAGTTTGAGGCCTGTGTAACCCGGATTCTTTCCATTGCACGGGTACATGACGTATTTGCCCATCAGAACTGGAATTCATTGAATCTTCTGGATTTAACCGACTATCTGGCTAATAATCTGGTCCGCAATTTCACGCTGGCCGATCAAAATATCAAAATATCCATCCAGGGACAAGAGGTAAGAATCCCCGACAAGCAGGCCGTGTCCGTGGCTTTAGTGTTAAATGAGCTGATCACCAATAGCGTAAAGCACGGCATCCGGGGAGGACCGGACGGCGAGATCAGCATTTTTGTGGAAAATTCAGAAGGGACTGTGCACATGATGGTGGCCGATAGCGGCCGCCAGGACAGCGGCGATATTGTCAGGAAAAGCAACGGCTTGGGACTGTATCTGGTTAACTTACTGGTTTGTGAGCAAATGGGCGGGACATTCCAGATTGAGCGCAGCGCGGGTTCAACCATTGCGAAGGTTTCTTTCCCGCTGCCCAGGGAGGAGGAGGAATATGATCACGACCCCGTTGTCGATCCTGATTGCGGAAGATGAGATTCTAACCAGAGTGGACATAAAAGCAATCCTGGAAAAAGCCGGTTATGTAGTATGCAGCGACTGCGCCAATGGCCGCGACGCTGTGGAAATGGCCAAGCGTACTTCGCCGGACCTGGCGATTTTAGACATTATGATGCCTAAGCTGGATGGGCTGGAAGTGGCAAAAATCCTTCATGACATGAATATTCCCGTAATTATGCTTACCGCTTATAGCCAACCGAGCTTTATCAGCCGGGCCGAGTGTGTGAATGTCTGCGGTTATCTGGTAAAGCCAACCTCGGAGAATACGCTGCTGGCTACTGTACGCATTGCTTATGCCCGCTGGAAAGATACGCAAAGCATCAAGCTGGAGCTGGCCGCAACCAAAGACCAACTGGCCAATCAGAAAACCATCGCCCATGCCCGCGTTATTATCAAAGATCAACTGGGTATCTCCGAACAGGAAGCTCACCGTCAGTTATTGCGCCAAGCCATGCAGGAACGGCTGACACTGATTGAATTGGCTAAACAGATTGTTGCCAGTCAGAAAACGCAAAAAATTTTGGGTTAGTATAGCAATTTTTTTATATCTTTCAGCAATATCTTGCAGGAAAAAATTACTGTGCGGCGAAATAGCAATATATAGATTTATCTGAATATAAATTTCTTGCGGTTTACTATCAGAATTATGCCGGGCAATAGCGCGCGGTATTGGTAGTAATACCCGGCTTTATAGCTCTGGCAGATTGTCTGACATCATCATGACAGGATTACAGGCAAACCGGCATGCCGGTTTGGCGCCGACAAGGAAATAGCGGGTAATAGCGCCCTATGTGGCTGTTAATTTTTTAACAGCTATATAGGGCGTTTCTTTATTTTGCAGTGCGGACAGGAGCATCCAGCCTTATATATATGAATTTGACGGATGAACTGGACAGTTGGCTGATGAGGGGGGATTAGCGACAAACCGGATTGTTTCACGGATTACTCTATTATCCAATTATAAAGCGAGGAGGAGCATATCATGAGTGATTTGAAAACCCAGACAGTTACTAATGTTCAGCCCGGCCACAGTGGTGAGCAGCCTCAACTTACGCGGGTATTAAAGCCCATCCATCTCTGGGCGCTGGCGGTAGGACTTGTTATCTCCGGCAACTATTTTGGCTGGAGCTATGGTTTTGGCGCCGGCGGCGTAATCGGTTTAGCCCTTGCGCTTATCCCGGTTACCATTTTTTACGTGACGTTTATTCTGTCTTATTCAGAACTGGCGACCGCCATTCCCCATGCCGGCGGGCCATCGGCCTACGCCCGGCGGGCTTTAGGCAAATTCTGGGGCTATATGAACGGTGTGAGCTGCCTGATTGAGTTTGTGTTTGCACCGCCGGCCATTGCTCTGGCGGAAGGCGGCTATATTCATAACATTATGCCTGACATCCCGGCCATGACGGCGACGATTGTTGCGTTTTTGTTATTCATCTTTATTAATTACTGGGGTATGAAGACATCGGCTACTTTTGAACTCATTGTAACGGTAGTGGCGCTGGTTGGCCTGATTATTTACTGGGGATTGGCTATCCCGCATTTTGACCTAGCCAAGGTCATGGCCGAACCGATTCTGCCTAACGGCTATAACGGCATTATGGCGGCCGTACCGTTTGCGATCTGGTTCTACCTGGCCATTGAAGGCGGCGCGATGGCGGCCGAAGAGATGGTCAACCCGCAAAAGGACATTTCGGTCGGCTTTTTAAGCGGTATGGGCACGCTGACGGTCATGGCCTTTGCCACTCTGTTCCTTACCGCCGGCATCACCGACGTAAAACTGATTGACGCCGTCGACTTTCCGCTGCCGCTGGCTTTGAGCAGCATCTTCGGGGAAGGTTCCTTCTGGGTAATGGCCATTAACTTTATCGGCCTGTTTGGCTTGATTGCCTCGCTGCACGGCATTATTGTCGGCTACTCCCGGCAAACGTACGCCATGGCGCGAACCGGCTACCTGCCCAAATTCCTGGCCTATGTTCATCCCAAGCATCATACGCCGGTCTGGGCGCTGCTGCTGCCGGGACTGGTCGGTCTGGGGGCCGCGCTGACCGGCCTGACCAATGTGGTCATCACCATCTCGGTGTTTGGCTCGGTTATCATGTATATCATCAGTTTGATCAGCCTGTTCGTGCTGCGTTCGCAGGAACCGGAACTCAAACGGCCGTTTAAAGTGCCGCTGTTCCCGGCAGTTCCGGCGCTCAGCCTGATCATCGCCGTATTTTGCCTGTACAGCCTGCTGGTCGCCAGCGTGGACAGCCTGATCTGGGTGGCGGTGGCGTACGTCATAGCCATTGTCTACTATTTCCTCTGGGGTAACAAGAACATCCGGCCATTTGAGGAAGAATTCGGTGTGCTGGATGAACTGGATAAGCAATAGAACCTGGTAAACCATTTACGAAAGGGGCAAAACAGCATGTCGTACAAAGATGGATTGGTAGCATTAGGCATGGTCGAAACAAAAGGGGTAGTAGGCAGTATTGAGGCGGCCGATGCCATGGTCAAGGCGGCCAATGTGCAGTTAATTGGCAAAGTAAAAGTCGGCGGCGCCCTGGTAACTGTTATGGTCCGCGGCGATGTCGGGGCGGTAAAGGCTGCCGTCGATGCCGGCGCTGCCGCCGCCGAGCGGGTTGGCGAGCTGATGAGCTGTCATGTCATTCCCCGGCCGCATGCCGAGCTGGAAGCCATTCTGCCGAGCCTGCCGGAGGAAGTGAAACCGGCGAAACAGGCCGCCAAGCCGGCTGATCCCGGCAAATAATGCCGGCAGGTCATGAGTAAAGAAATCACGCTGACCAGTATCGGCATCGATATTGGCACAACCACCACCCAGATGGTATTATCCCGGCTGACGCTGGTTAATGTCATGCCCGGTACCCAGGTGCCGAAAATCGAAATCAGCCGCAAGAGTGTTGTCTATATGGGGGCTGTCCATTTTACACCGTTTCTGGACCGCAACCGGGTGGACGGCGCCGCCTTGCGGAACCTTATTGCCCGGGAATATGAATGTGCCGGCATTCAGCCGAAAGATGTAGACACCGGCGCGGTCATTATTACGGGTGAGACGGCAAAAAAAGAAAATGCGTCGGAAATTGTCCACGCCCTGGCGGAATTCGCCGGCGAATTTGTGGTAGCTAGCGCCGGTCCGGATTTAGAAAGCGTAATCGCCGGTAAAGGCGCGGGCGCCGAAGAGATCTCCAAACGGCTGCGGCTGCGGGTGGCCAACCTGGACATCGGCGGCGGCACTTCCAATATTGCCGTGTTTGACCGCGGGGCCTGTATTGGTACGGCCTGTGTCAATGTGGGCGGGCGGTTATTGGAAGTCGACACCCTGTCGCGCCGGCTTACCTATATCAGCCCGCCGGCGCAAAAAATAGTGCAGCATTTGACCGGCCAGCGGGGGAAGGCAGTGCTGCCCGCCGCCTCGCCGGCGGAGGAACTGGCCGGCATCCGGGCTTGCCTGGCCGAGATGGTAGCGTGTGTGGACCGGGTTTTGTTTCACCAGCCGGCCGCTGCCGGCGACGCCGATTTGGTCATGACCAACCATCTGCCGGCCCTGCCGCTCGACGGCATAGTATTTTCCGGCGGCGTTGCCCGCTACATTTATCAGCCGCAGGCGGAAAACTGGTGGCTGCACGGGGATGTCGGCCCGCTTCTGGCCGAGGCCTATCGTGCCGGCCAGGCGTTTAATTCACTCAAGGTTTTTCAGGGTGAGGAAACCATCCATGCCACTGTCCTGGGCGCCGGTGTTCACACCGTCAATGTGTCCGGTTCGACGGTCATGGTCAGCAAGACGGCTTTGCCGCTCCGGAATGTGCCGGCCATCTATCCGGAACTTGGGAGGGACGGCGTCTGGACCTGGGCCAATCTGGCCGCCAACTATGACCAGGCGTTATACCGCACATTTGCGGTCGTTGTGCCGCCTTTGCCGGATACCGATTTTACCACCATTGTGGCCCTGGCCCGGCAGCTTGCCCGGGAACTTAAGGAGATTGCCGGCAGTCCCAAAGTGGTCGTAGCCCAGCAGGACATCGCCAAGGTGTTGGGACAAAGCCTGCGCACAATTTTGCCGGACCAGGAAATCGTGTGTCTGGACGGCATTGAACTAAAGCTTGGCGATTTTCTCGATATAGCCAAACCGCTGCCCTACGAGGAAGCGGTGCCAGTCATTGTAAAAACACTGGTGTTTGCGCGCTGACAGGCGCACCAGGTAGAGGAGGAGTGAAAACGCGTGAAGCTGAAAACGAGGCTTATGGGCCAAAGCTTTAGTTTTAAGAGCGTTAAAGAGGTACTCGCAAAGGCGAATGAGATAAAGTCCGGTGATGTCCTGGCCGGTATTGCCGCCGAAAATGCCGCCGAACGGATTGCCGCCAAATATGTGCTTTCCCAGCTGACGCTGGAGGATCTCCGCAATAATCCCGTGGTACCGCTGGAAGTGGACGAGGTATCCCGGATTATTGACGGCGATATCAACGAAACGGTGTACCGCTCTATAAAAAACTGGTCGGTGGCTGAACTGCGCCAGTATATTTTGGCTGCCGACACCGGCAACAATGAACTGCATCGCCTGAGCCGCGGCCTGACCGCGGAAATGGTGGCCGCTGCCGCCAAGCTGATGAGCAACCTGGACCTGGTGCTGGGGGCCGGTAAAATCAAGAACCTGGCCCACTGCAATACCACGATCGGCGCGCCGGGCCGGTTAGCCGCCCGCCTGCAGCCCAACCACCCCACCGACGGGGTCGACGGCATTTTGGCCAGTGTGCGGGAAGGGCTGGCCTATGGGGTCGGCGACGCCGTCATCGGGCTCAACCCGGTGGATGATACGCTGCCGGCCGTTATCCGCAGTTTGGAGACGCTGTATCAATTTGTGCAGGAGTGGGAAATTCCTACGCAGGTTTGTGTATTAGCGCATATTACCACTCAGCTCCGGGCGGTGCAAAAGGGTGCGCCGATTGACCTCTTCTTCCAGTCCATTGCCGGCACCGAAGCCGGCAACAAGGCGTTCGGCATTGACTGCCGGATTTTGGACGAGGCCTATGCCGCCGGCTTGAAGGCCGGCCGGGCTACCGGACCCAATATCATGTACTTCGAAACCGGGCAGGGCTCCGAGCTGTCGGGCGAAGCCCATCATGACGCCGACCAGGTTACCCTCGAAGCCCGCTGCTACGGCCTGGCCCGTCATTATAAGCCGTTCCTGGTAAATACCGTGGTCGGCTTTATCGGTCCTGAGTATCTGTATGATACCCGCCAGGTTACCCGGGCGGGGCTGGAGGATCACTTTATGGGCAAGCTGACAGGCCTGCCGATGGGCGTGGATGCCTGCTATACCAATCATATGAAGGCCGACCAGAATGATATTGAAAATCTGGCTGTCTTGCTGAGCGCCGCCGGTTGCACCTATTTTATGGGCATACCGATGGGCGATGACGTTATGCTCAATTATCAGTGCACCAGCTACCACGATATTCCCACTTTGCGCGAGGTGTTTAACCTCAGGCCGCTGCCGGAGTTTGAAGCCTGGGCCGAGCGCATGGGCATTTTGCATAACGGCCGGCTTACACCGCGGGCCGGTGACGCAACCATCTTTACGAAATAGGAGGCAGGATTATGGGGGTGGACAATACTATCCGTCTGATTGTAGAACAGGTGCTGGCGGAAATGAATAAAACAGCGAAAGAATCTGTCGACTGCCGCGTGGCTGCCCAGCCGGCGGCTGATAAGGAGACCGGTAACAGCGAGGATTATCTGGAGGATTTGACAGCCGTTAACCTGCAGCATTATTTGCAGGTTCCTCAGCCGGTCAATGCCGAGCTATATAAAGAAATGAAGCTGGCCACACCGGCGCGGATCGGTGTCTGGCGGACCGGCGTCCGGCCGCTGACCGACACTCTGCTGCGCTTTCGGGCCGACCACGCCGTCGCCCAGGACTCCGTGCTGGGCGAGGTGCCGGCAACCTTTCCCGAGCAATATAAGATGGTAGCGGTGGTCACTAAATGCGCTTCCAAGGACGAATACCTGACCCGGCCGGATTTGGGCCGGCTCCTGGATGATGAAAACATAGAGATCCTTAAAAAGAATTGTGTACCGGGGGCTACCGTGCAGGTTGTCGTGGCCGACGGCTTATCCAGCAAAGCGGTGGAAGCCAACATTCCCAACCTGCTGCCGGCCATGCTGCAAGGCTTAAGCAGTCTGGGGCTCAAGGTAGGGACACCGATCTTTGTAAAATACTCCCGTGTAGGGATTATGGACGTTATCGGCGAGGTGCTTAAACCCGAAGTCGTTATTATTCTGCTGGGTGAACGGCCGGGCCTGGGAACAGCTGAAAGCATGAGCGCCTATATCGGCTACAATGCCCGCCGGGGCATGCTGGAAAGCGAGCGGACGGTAGTCAGCAATATTCATAAGGGCGGGCTGCCTTCGGCCGAGGCCGGGGCGCATCTGGCCGATTTGCTAAAGAGAATTCTTGACGCCAAGGCCACAGGGGTGAATTTCAAATAAAGACCGGACCGTAGTGGGAAAAAGGAGGCTATAAAATGATCGAACCCATTAAACCGCAGGTGCTTGCTGTGCGTTTAATTCCGAATGTTGCACCCGATTTCGCCGAAAAACTGGGGTTGGATTCATACCAAAAATCAATCGGCCTGATTACCGCCACCATTGATGACGCGACCTATACCGCATTGGATGAGGCCACCAAAAAAGCTGAAGTAGATGTTGTCTATGCCAAAAGCTTTTATGCCGGCGCCGCCCATGCGTCCGGTCCCCGTTCCGGCGAGATTATCGGCGTGCTGGCCGGACCTTCGCCGGCCGAAGTCAGTGCCGGTATGGATGCCTGCATCAGTCATCTGGAATCAGAGGCCTTTTTCTATACCTGTGACGGCGGGGCGACTGCCTGGTTTGCCCAGACCATATCCCGCACCGGCAGCTATCTGTCCAAGATTGCCGAGATTCCGCCGGGAGAACCGCTGGCCTATCTGATTGCACCGCCGCTCGAGGCCATGTACGGCATTGATGCCGCTTTGAAAGCGGCTGAGGTGGAAATGAAAGTGTTCTATGGTCCGCCGACCGAGACCAACTTTGGCGGCGCGCTTTTAACCGGCACGCAAAGCGCCTGCCGGGCAGCGTGCGAAGCCTTTCAGCGGGCCGTTATCGACGTGGCCGGCAATGCACTGAAGTTCTAACGTAAAAGAGGTGGAGACAATGGAACTTGACCGGGATTTGGCGTCCGTTCAGGAAGTGCGCAACCTGTTAAAACAAGCCAGGGAAGCTCAACAAACCCTGAAAAGTTTCTCGCAGGAGCAAGTCAACGAAATTATTAAAGCCATGTGCCGTACCGGCGAGGCCGAGGCCTGCCGGCTGGCCGCCATGGCTGTCAGTGAAACCGGTATGGGCAAATATGAAGATAAATGCTTTAAAAACTATTTTGCCGCCAGACATGTTTATGAGTATATCAAGGATATGAAAACAGCCGGCATTATCGATACCCAGGAGAAAATGTGGCGCATCGCCGAACCGGTCGGCGTAATTGCCGGCATTGTGCCGACAACCAACCCGACCTCGACCGTCATTTACAAGGCGATGATTGCGCTTAAGTCCCGCAATGCGATCGTATTTTCCCCGCACCCGTCGGCGGCGCGCTGCACGGCCGAGGCCGCGGCCGTAATGAAGCGGGCGGCGGTGGCTGCCGGCGCTCCCGAAGGCGTGATCAGCTGCCTGACAACCGTTTCCATGGAAGCAACCCAGGAATTGATGAAAAATCCAATCACGGCGGTAATCCTGGCTACCGGCGGCAGCGCCCTGGTCAGGGCGGCCTACAGCAGCGGCAAACCGGCCCTCGGCGTCGGCCCCGGCAATGTGCCGGCCTTTGTCGAGCGAACGGCCGACCTGGCCAAAGCAGCCGAATACATTATTGCTGGCAAGACCTTCGACAACGGGACCATTTGCGCCTCCGAACAGGCGGTGGTGGCCGAGGACTGCATTGCCGACGAACTCATCCGGCAGTTGCAGCGCTATGGCGCGCATTTTCTGGAACCGGATGAAGTCGCCAAGGTTTCCCAGGTGGTTATGCTGCCCAATCATAGCATGAGCCCGCGGGTAGTTGGCAAGGACCCGCAGGCCATTGCCAAACTGGCCGGCATCCATGTACCGCCAGAGGCCAAGTGTCTGGTGGCGCCGCTGGGCGGCATCGGGGCGCAGTGGCCGTTATCCTATGAAAAGCTGACTACCGTGCTGGGCTTCTACCGGGTAAAAGACTGGGAGGAAGGCTGCCAAAAGTGCATCCAGCTGTTGGAGCTGGGCGGCATCGGCCACAGTCTGGCCCTGCATACCCAAAATGAGGCGGTTATCCGGGAGTTTGCCCTGCGAAAGCCCATTTTCCGCGTACTGATCAATACCCCGTCAGCCTTGGGCGGAGTAGGGGCCTCGACCGAACTGGCGCCTTCCTTTACACTGGGCTGCGGCACCTGGGGCGGTTCCAGCGTTTCGGAAAACGTAACGCCCCTGCATTTAATCAATATCAAACGGGTGGCCTGGCATGCCGGGATACCCAGCCGGCCGGCTATCCAGCCGATGAACGGCGTGGCTGAACTGCGTCCGGCAACTGCCGGCACGGTTGATCCCGAGATGATTCAGGCCGTTGTCGCCGAAGTCATGAAGGCGCTGAAGTGCTCTTAACTACGCTCTATTACTACTATGAAAGCTTGAGGAGGAAAAATAAATGGCAGAAGTACGCAGTGTAGTAGCCCTGGGGATGATCGAAACCAAGGGCCTGATACCGGCCATCGAGGCGGCCGACCAAATGCTGAAGGCCGCCAACGTAACCTTATGCGGCAAAGAACACGTAACCGGCGGCTATGTGGCCGTCATGGTGCGGGGCGATGTCGGCGCGGTCAAAGCCGCCGTCGACGCCGGCGCCCTGTCGGCCGAACGGGTGGGCGAAGTCATCAGCGTCCACGTCATCCCCCGGCCCCACGGCAGCGTGGAATACGTCCTGCCGGTCGGCGACAACAAAAGCTACGGCAATGCCTAAGCCGGCCCGGCCCAGGTAAGCCCTAACAACCGGGAGGTGAAACCAATTGCTCCTATCCGAACACGAACTGCGGGCCCGCTGGCATAAAGTCAGGGCCAACACCCTGACCCTGCCCCGCGGCACCGTTATCACCCCCTCGGCCCGCGACTACCTGCGGTCCCAGGGCGTACAGGTAACCTACAGCGCAGCGGAATCCGCCGCGGCGTCTGACCCGGCCCCGGCCGACACTCCCGTCGTCCTGCCGCCCGGGGCGGCCAAACCCGAACACATGACGCACTTACGGGGGAAAGACCTCATTCTAAAAACCCATCCCGTCATCGCCTGGCGGGGTCAGCTCGACCAGTTTGACTGCGAACTGGTCGAAACCCAGACCCTGCTCACCGAGCGCGGCGAACCCAAACTGGCCGGCGAGCTCGAAGAAATCGTCCTCCTGGCCCAACAACTCATGGCCGCCGAAGTCAAAGAACAGCCCATTGAATTTGGCACCCGCCTCGGCTGGAGCGCGGCCGAGATCCGGGACATGTCCCACCATCCCGACAAGCACTTCGGCATTCCCCATACCCCCATGAGCGCTCAAGACGGCTGGGTGGTGGCGCGATTACACCGGCTGCGGGCCAAAGTCCGCGAAGTCGAACTCTATGCCAATCGCGCCTTCACGGCCGCCGACGGCAGCTGCCGCCGGCCGGACATCATCCAGATCCTCAACCGGCTGTCCAGCCTGTTCTACGTCTTAGTCTGCCGGCGGCGCAGCCAGCATACCAGCGCGAAAACGCTGCCCATCGGCATCTCCAACCGGCACCTCCATCTGTCGCCGGCGCACCTGGCGATCCTGTTCGGCGCCGGCTACCAACTGCAGCACCACAAAGACCTGTCCCAGCCCGGCCAGTTTGCCGCCAGGGAAACCGTCACCCTGGCCGGACCCAAAGGCAAGTTGGAAAAAGTCCGCATCCTAGGCCCCGTACGGGCCGCGACCCAGGTCGAAGTCAGCGTCACCGACTGCTTCCAGCTCGGCATCAAACCCGCCATCCGCGACTCGGGCCAAATGGAAGGTTCCAGCGGCCTGAAGATCATCGGGCCGCAAGGCGCTGTCGAGCTTAGCCAGGGCGCCATCGTCGCCGCCCGGCATATTCATCTGCACAGCGACCAGGCCCGGGAGTGGAATCTGACCGACGGCCAGCGGGTCACCGTGCGGGTCGCCAGTGAGCGGCCGGTCACCTTTGAACAGGTGCTGGTGCGGGTCAGTCCCGCCTTTCAGGGGGAACTGCACCTCGACACCGACGAAGCCAACGCCGCCTTCGTCCAAGCGGACACAACCTGTGTCCTGCTGGAGGTGTAGCGCATGAACCAAGATCTGCTCACCGCAATCATTACCCGGCTGTTGGCCTCGCCGGAACTCCAGGCACTCCTGGATGCCAACCCAGCAAGTGCTGAACAGGCAACCAAGCCCGGCTGCCTTATCCTGGTAACCAGCCAGGCCGATGCCACCGAACTGCCGGCCCTGACGGAGCGCTACCGCCCGGACTATGCCGTAGCGGCTTGTGTTATTGGTCAAGTAGAACTGCCTGACAGCCCTATTCGCCGGGTTGCCGCTGAACAAGTCCTGCAGGCAGGACCCTGGCAGCGCCTGCATATCCCGGCCTGCAGCCGCGAGCAGCTGGCCCACATCGCCCTCGGCCTGGGCGGCGATCCAACCGGCCAACTGGCAGCCTGGGCCATTACCCGGGGTATACCCGTCGAAATCGGCAAAATCAACTGGGACTTTACCGAGCAAACCCCGGCCAGCTACCGGCAGCTGTTTGCCGGCTACGCCGCGCAAGTGGCCGGGTTCGGTGTAA
>JAEZQV010000171.1 GCA_023441125.1 Bacillota bacterium | reverse complement strand
TCAATCAGCTTGGTCGGATTGCTGTCGAGATCGACCATGTTGCCGGCCTCTTTGGCGGCCTGGGTACCGCTGTTCATGGCCACGCCTACATCAGCCTGAGCCAGTGCCGGCGCGTCATTGGTTCCGTCGCCGGTCATGGCAACCAGCATCCCCTTTTCCTGATAATCGCGGATTAAGCGCAATTTATCCTCCGGTGTCGCTTCAGCCAGAAAGTCATCCACGCCGGCTTCAGCAGCAATAGCTGCCGCCGTCAGAGGATTATCACCGGTAATCATAACCGTTTTAATCCCCATCTGCCTGAGATCCCGGAACCGTTCCTTAATGCCGCCTTTGACAATATCTTTCAAATGAATGGCGCCAAGTACCCGCGATCCTTCCGCCACCACGAGCGGCGTACCACCGCTTTTGGCAATGGTCTCGCATGCTCTGTCTACCGAATCAGGGAATACCCCGCCCAGGCCCTGGGAATATTTTTTGATGGCATCCACTGCGCCTTTGCGAATTTCCTGCCCCTTGATATTTACCCCACTCATACGGGTCTGCGCCGTAAACGGAACAAATTCGGCTTCCAAGGCTGTTAAATTGCGTTCCCGCAAATTGTACTTTTCCTTGGCCAGAACAACAATACTCCGGCCTTCCGGCGTCTCATCCGCCAGCGAAGAAAGCTGTGCCGCGTCGGCCAGTTGCTCCGGGCTGACGCCGGGAGCGGGAATAAACTCGGTCGCCATTCGGTTACCCAGGGTGATGGTGCCGGTTTTATCAAGCAGTAATGCATCCACGTCACCAGCAGCTTCTACCGCCCGGCCGGACATGGCCAGCACATTCCGTTTTAGCAGCCGATCCATACCGGCAATACCAATGGCGCTTAGCAGCCCACCGATGGTTGTTGGGATCAAACAAACCAGCAAGGCGATCAGAACGGCTACTGATATCTCGATCCCGGAATAAGCGGCATAGGGCGCCAGCGTTGCCACTGCGACCAGAAAAACAATTGTCAGGCCGACCAACAGAATGGTCAGAGCAATTTCATTCGGTGTTTTCTGCCGTTTGGCGCCTTCGACCAGCGCGATCATTTTATCCAAAAAGGTTTCCCCGGGATTAGCGGTAATACGAATTTTAATCCAGTCGGAAAGTACCCGGGTGCCGCCGGTGACCGAAGATTTATCACCGCCAGATTCCCGGATGACCGGCGCCGACTCACCGGTTACGGCACTTTCATCCACTGATGCCATACCTTCAGTGATTTCTCCGTCGCCGGGAATAAAATCACCGGCTTCCACCAGAACAATATCCCCTTTGCGCAACTCAGTGGCATCCACTAGCGTTGTGTCTGAACCGGCCACCTTTTTTGCCTTAGTCTGGCTGCGTGAACTGCGCAGCGCATTAGCCTGCGCCTTACCCCGTCCTTCCGCCACCGCTTCGGCGAAGTTGGCAAACAATACCGTAAACCATAACCACAGAGTGATTTGCAAGGTGAAGAAGGTCGATTGCCTGGCCCCTATTGCCAAATCACGAACAGTAAACCAGGTTGTTACTATGGCTCCGATGAACACGATAAACATTACCGGATTGCGCCACTGGGTACGCGGATTCAATTTGCGGAAGGAATCGCGCACGGCCGATCCCAGTATCTCATTATTAAAACTGCTTCGAGTATTCATGCTCATTCACTCCTTTTAAAACGTGCTTCCCTGCAACATCAACAGATGTTCAACAATAGGTCCCAAAGTTAATACCGGCAGGAAGGTCAACGCGCCGACGATGAGGATAATGCTGGCCAAGAGCAGGACAAACAGCCAACCGCTAGTCGGGAATGTCCCTGGACCAGGAGGGGAAACTTTCTTTTCCGCCATACTGCCGGCAATAGCCAGCGCCGGAATAATCACGCCAAATCGGCCAAGCAGCATAGCCACAGCCAACAGCAAATTATAAAAGAGACTGTTGGCGCTCAGGCCGGCAAAGGCGCTGCCGTTATTACCGGCGGCAGAAGCAAATGCATATACCACCTCACTTAAGCCATGAGGTCCGGGATTGAGAATGGCCGAAGCTCCCGGCTCTGTAACCACCGCAATCGCACTGCCGATCAAAATGGTGACTGCGGGAACTAAGATACCGAGCGTCGCCATTTTGGTCTCCTGTGCTTCAATTTTTTTGCCCAGATATTCCGGCGTCCTGCCTACCATCAGCCCGACGATAAATACCGTCAGCACAACAAAGAGCAGAATGCCGTAAAAGCCGGCGCCAACACCGCCGAAAATGACTTCACCTAATTTAATCTGCAATAAAGGAAAGAAACCACCGAGCGGCGTGAAACTGTCATGCATAGCGTTAACCGCGCCACAGGAGGCTGCTGTCGTCACGGTCGCGAATAAGGCGGAAGCGGCGATGCCAAAGCGGACTTCTTTGCCTTCCATAGAGGTTGGAGCATCTACGCCCATGCCTGCCAAAATTGGGTTGCCATTCATTTCGCTTACATAGGTTCCCGCCAGCATTATACAAAACAGCACCACCATGGTTGCCAGTACAGCATATCCCTGCCGCCGGTCTCCAGCCATGTGCCCAAAAGCCAATACCAGTCCTGCCGGAATGAGAAAGATGCTGAGTACCTGCAGGAAGTTGGTCAACGGTGTGGGGTTCTCAAAGGGATGCGCCGAATTGGCGTTAAAAAAACCACCGCCATTAGTTCCCAGCATTTTGATCGCTTCCTGCGAAGCAGTCGGCCCCATGGCCAGCGTTTGTTCCGCCCCTGCCAAGGTGTGTACCGTCAAATAAGATGATAAATTTTGTATGACCCCTTGCTGAACCAAAATCAAAGTAAACACAACAGCTAAGGGTAGCAAAACCCTGAATATCCCACGTACTAAATCAACCCAGAAGTTGCCAATCGACGAGACTTTCCGGCGTGTAAGCCCTCGGATCAGCGCCACTGCCACTGTTAGTCCCACAGCCGCCGAAAGAAAGTTCTGCACCGTTAGCGCCGTCATCTGCGTAAAGTAGCTCATGGTAGATTCGCCGCTGTAAGCCTGCCAATTGGTATTGGTCATGAAACTGACGGCGGTATTGAACGCCAGATGCCAGGGAGACACGCCGGTCATATCGGCTGGATTCCAGACCAGCATGCCCTGGGTTATTTGAATTAAAAAGACTAGTGCCGCTCCCATTACATTAAACAGTACGAGATCTGCAGCATACTGCCGCCAGTTCATTTCCTGTTCGGGATTCACGCCTGTCAATCGGTAGATAAAACGCTCCACCGGTTGAAACACAGGATCAAGCATTGTTTTTTCCATACTAAAAACTTTCGCCATATATTTGCCTAACGGCCAAGCCAGGAGAAGCAACACAACTAGGTATAGCGCAAACATCATCAAATCTGTCATCATCCTAAAATTCCTCCGGTTTCAACAAAGCATAAAGTAAATAGATCAATAGCAATCCCGTGATAACGCCAGCTAACCATAAGTCAGCCATATTTTTTCCTCCTTATCTTCTTGGAAATTACTCTTTATTGTTCCCCCGGCCGGGGAGTAAAGATGCTGCTGAATACCCAATGTAACCTGTAAAAAAACTGTAAAGAAGGGCTGCAATTATATCGTTCTATATTGTAATGCCTCGCTGGTTGGCAGGCGAAAGCAGAGATTTTGTTCGTAATACCCGATAAACTTACCGCCTAGCCAGTCTTTATCTGCCGATATAAGACCTGCCAGTTGATTATCGGCAATAATGGAATACCGATAGGGATCGGTTTTATGAAGCGCATCAATAAAGGGACTGCACTTCTCAATCAGCCTATTCTCCAATTCTTCGTTAATTCCCGCAGCCAAGCGAATACTGTCTGAGTCCATAATGATGGTCACTATTCCTTTCAACATTTAAGATTAGAGGTTACTCAACCTCTACATCTAAGATACCACTGAATGCCGTAAAAAAGCGGCTAAGAATGTTCGCTAACCTGTATAGAATCTGTAAAGATGGCATCCCCGGTCAAACTGACGCCGGTAACATAATTTAGTAACCCAGACATGTTACCCCGTTAAAAAAAAACAAACTGTTTTGTGTTCCATCGCGCAAAACAGTCTGTTATACATTCATTTATAAAAAGTGAAAGCGATTGCCCGATCAACCAGTAACCAATACCCTGATTCGGTAATAATATAGCGTAGCTGAGCCGGATCCTGTTCAATTTTTCGCCGCAGACAAACCCGCATTCGGGCCATTAGTTCGCCTATGCCGAATGGCTTGGTGACATAGTCATCTGCGCCAGCGTCTAAAGCGGCAATTTTTCCTCTTCCTGATCACGAGCTGTCAAAATAACAATGGGCACCGCCGACCAGTCACGGATTTGCCGGACGACTTCTTTTCCATCCATATCCGGCAGACCCCTCGTCATCAATCACTAATATTCTGAGGCCCTTTTCCGTCATTCCATTCATCTTCCTTGACCACAGCCCTACTGCCGTTATCAGGTACAGGTATAGCAAAGGCAACACTTGCTCCGCCGCCCGGGTTATTTTTAGCCCAAATCCGTCCCCGATGGGCTTCCACAATACTCTTGCAAATGGATAAACCCAGCCCTGTGCCGGCAACCTGTACTGCCTGCTGCGGCGTACGGTAAAATTTTTCAAAGATTTTTGACAGATCTTGTATAGGAATGCCGCAACCGCTATCCTCCACTGACACAATAATTTCCGCCCCGTTTTGCTCGGCTGCAATATTGATTTCCGTACCGGGCTGCGAATATTTAATGGCGTTATCCAGCAAATTGACTAAGACATGCTCTAATAAGACGCAATCGGCCCGCAAGAGCGGCAACTCAGGGGCCAGCCGGGTCCGCAAGACGTGATTTTTCGTGGTTTCGCCCATGCGGCGAATGGCGGTGCCCACAATATCCTCCACATCACACCAGTCAATTTTTAGCTGAAGCATCCCGCTTTCAAGCCGGGCGGTGTCTAGCAGATTGGCCACTACCCGTTCCATTCGGTCGGCGCTATCTTTGACTGTCTCCATCAGTTCTCGCTGGATTTCGGCACTGTATTGCGTTCCAATATCCAGCAAGGTGGCAACAGCAGCGCTAATTGCCGCCAAAGGCGTCCTAAGTTCGTGAGACACCGAATTAAACAGCGCTGTGCGCAACTGATCGGACTCTTTTAATAACGCCGCCTGACGAGCATCTTCCGTTAGCTTCCCTCGTTCCACGGCAATGGCAGCCAAACCTGCCCAGGCATAAATGAGCTGCCGTTCTTCCTGGGACATTTTTTGCTGTCCCAGTTCAATGCCAAACACCCCCGCTGTCCGACGATCGACGGTCAGCGGCACGAATAAAAAGTCAGCGCCAGGTAACGTCTCAGTGGATCGACCTGCTACCTGGCCATTGACCCACACCCAGTTGGCCACCGCATGTTCTGCGGCCGGCAATTCCGGCTGGTCTCTCCAGCCATCCACTACACTGGCATCATACCATGCTTCTACTTTTAGATTACCCTGAGCCTCCGGCAAGAGCAGTACGGTATTGCGGCCAATCGCTACGCCGGTGTGTCTAACAAACGTCCGTGCAATCTGGTTTACGTCAATGATCGCTGCAATCTGGCTGCTAAAATCATATAAGGTGCGCACGCTGGTTTCCCGCTGCCGCGTCAGCCGTACTTCTTTTTTCAGCATTTCCGTCCGGCCGCCGATCACAAAGGAAATGACCATAAAAATGATAAAACTCCATAAATAACGGATATCGTTTACTGTAAATGTCAGAAGCGGCGGGACAAACAAAAAATCAAATGTTAACACACTGGCTATTGCCGTAATATAGGAGGGCCAGCGCCCCCACCGGACGGCACTGAACAAAACCGGCAGTAAGTACAATAGGGCGATATTCACCTGCTCCAGTTGCTCCCGGCCCAGCCAGCCTACCGCCGTTACCGACGCCGTCATTAACAGGCTCCCAACAATAGGCAGCCAGGGTATCGCCGGCACGTCAGTCCGGGCCGTGCTAATGGTGGAATGCGTTTCAGCTTCGGCTTTGCTTTGAATAACATAAACGTTGATTCCTTCACTACGCCGGATCAGCTTATCCACCAACGACCCGTGCCAAAACTCCCGCCAGCGGTTGTGGCGCGGTTTGCCAATCACGACGGCCGTTATATTTTCGTTGCGGGCCACCGTTATCATTTCCTCCACAATGTCATTACCAACTGCCGTGACAATTTTGCCGCCAAGTTCCTCTGCCAGGCGCAAATTACGCCAAACCCGGTCC
>JAEZQV010000158.1 GCA_023441125.1 Bacillota bacterium | reverse complement strand
TACTGGTCAATACTGTTGTTCATACCTCCGAAGCCGGTGAGCGCCAGGCGGCCGCTACCGAGGAAATATCGGCATCCCTGCAGCAGCTGGCCTCCTCCGCCACTGAGGTTGAGCGGGTTGCCAAACTGCAGCGCTAGTGATGCTACTCACGCGCGCCACCGGCTTACGCCGATAATAGAAAAAACGAGATTGCTCTTGGCAGCAATCTCGTTCTTTTTTTCGTTTTTGCCTTCAGGCCCAGGAAACAGAAGAACCGTCCCCGCGTTTCCTTTGCGTTTTTTACCGCCATAAGGCCTGGCGGTCATGACCATACTGAAACTCAAGCTCCATAATCGCCTTGGTCAGATCATCGGCAGCCCGGATACGCTGCCAGATATGCTGCAACAGGGCGAGGGCCTGTGCCAGACCATAAATATAAAACGGTTTTTTAAACACCAGACTTACCAGAAAATTTTCCAATAGCCCGTTGCCTGCCGCCGGTAACATTGTCTTGTCAGCCAGTGATTCCAGCCAGTCATAATTGCGGTTGAACAGCGCAGTCAGCGCCCGTCCCAGCGTTTCGTCCGGCAGGAGACTATTTATCGCAGCAACCGTCTCGCCCAGAAAGGCAACCCGCTCGTTCAGCGGCATAGCGCGGCACTGCAGGATATCAATAAAATGCGTTTCCAATTCAAAGTAATAGTGTAAAGGCTTCCTGGCCGGCTGCTGGTGCGGGTAAACCTCCACGGTGAAACTGTCGGCGGGAAATTCGATCGGCGGCTCGTCAGCTTTGACAATAACCAGCGGCGCCTCCCGGTCAGCCAGCTTTAACACGGCCGGGCAGCTAAAACTAAGCGTCAGTTCAATGCCGCGCGCCGTACTCATCGGATAGCGGGGAAAAGTCTGACAAACGGCATCTAGCTGGCTGTGACCGGCTTCTTTATGCAAGCGGCAGCAGTTGTCGCCGTCCAGAAACCAGCAGCTGCCGCCGGGCTGCTTGGCGATATAAGCGTATTCCCCGTAACCGGCCTGCCCGTCCAGCCTGACAAAGGCCTGCGCAAACTCTGTTTGCCGGCCTGTGCCGGCAAACAGAGTTTCATTGCGATAGTAACTCTGCTCCCCCACCGTAACCTGCCAGTTATTGCGGCAGCACCGGCCACACATTTCGCAGCCAAACTGCCGGACAATATCCGTGTAAATATACATAGACTCACTACCCTGCCTGTATTAACCCTGGGAAAAGAACACTTTATGAAACAGCACAATAATCAACCCAAGCCAGGCCGCGGCCAGCACGGCCAGAAGCGCCAGGATATAGGGCAGGCGCCGGGACCACTGCCCGCTTTTTTGCCGGCATTCGCTCACTACCGCCGCCGGCAATAAAATGGTCAGGAACAACACGGCGCCGGTAAGCAAGGCGGTATCATCGGCAATACCCACCACCGGCAGATAATCAGGCACCAAGTCAATGGGGCTGACTATATAAAGAGCCAACGCCGTCAACAACCCTTTCATATAGGCCGGCGTCAGCGGATGCCGCCAGGCAAAGAATAAAATCATGGCATTGTCCCGCAAAATTTTTAACCAGGACCACCAGCGAAACAATCGCCCGGTCTGAAACATACTATCCCCCGTCTGCGTCTTACCCTGCCGCCGTAAATTCCTGCCCAGGCTCCATTCCATGGTACAGGTAGTTTCATTGTAGCACAAAGCAGCTAATTTTTCTAATTAGCCGATCCGGCCGGCGCCCTTCACCAGTTTTCCTAGCGCCGCCGCGGCCTTACACGGATCCTGCGCCGCCACAATGGCCGATACCACGGCCGCGCCAGCCGCCCCGGCCGCGATAACCTTAGCAATATTGTTCCCGTTAATGCCGCCAATAGCAACCACCGGGATGGTTACTTCCTGTTTTATCGCAGCCAGATCTGTCAGACTCACATAGTCGGCATCTGTTTTGGTGTTTGTGGGAAATATTGCGCCGACCCCCAGGTAGTCGGCCCCTTGCCCCGCTGCTAATATCGCCTCGGCCCGGGTGGCCACCGACACGCCGATTATTTTATCAGGACCCAGCAATTGCCGGGCTACACCTACAGGCAGATCGGCCTGGCCGACGTGCAGTCCGGCCGCGTCTACCGCCAAAACAATATCGGCACGGTCATTGATAATGAGCGGCACACCGTATTTGTCGGTAACCGTTTTTATTTTCCGGGCCACCTGAAAAAATTCCAAGCTGGACAGCTCCTTTTCCCGGAGCTGAACCACCGTAACGCCGCCCTGAATCGCCCGGTCAACCGTTTCGGCCAGCTGCTTGCCGCCCAGCAAAGCCTGATCGGTCACTAAGTATAATGAATAGTCAATGACCGTTTTAGCCATGGGTAATCCGCCCGCCTTTCAGGATGGCTGCCGGCGTCAGCGCCCAGACCGCATCAAACAGCCGGACCCGGAAGGTGCCTATCCCCTCACCTGGCTGCAAGGTTTGCTGCGCCAGCTCACCGGCCAGGCCCATCGTCATTACGCCGGCGGCGGCGCCGGTAAACCAGTCGTCGGTTGCGCCGCAGTAGCAGGCAATCAGCGAAGTCGCCATACAACCGGTCCCGGTCACCTGCGACAAGATGGCATGACCGTTGTCAATGCGGCACAGCCGCTCACCCTGGGCAATGATGTCCTGCTGGCCGGTAATGGCAATTACGCAGTCCAGCTGCTGCGCAAGCTGCCGGGCCACCTTTTCCCCGTCCAGTGCGTCAGCCACCGAATCCACGCCCTTTATGGCGGCATCCAGACCGGCGATGATTTTAATTTCCGACATGTTCCCGCGGATTACGCTCGGGCGAACCTCCTGAATTATGCGCCTGGCCGTGGCGGTGCGCAAAGCGGTGGCACCCACCCCTACGGGATCAAAAACAACAGGAATGCCCAGTTCCCGGGCTTTCTGGCCAACGGCCAGCATCGATTCAATGCTCCGGGAGTTCAGCGTGCCGATATTGAGTACCAGGGAGGAGGCAAAGGCGACCATTTCCGCCACTTCGCCGATATCATCGGCCATAACCGGCGAGGCGCCGATCGCCAGGGTCATATTGGCGCAGTCATTGACCGTCACATAGTTGGTAATATGATGCACCAGCGGTTTTTTCTCTTTTAACGCTGCGAGGCCAGCGGATATTTTTTGCAATATTTCCATTCTCGCGTATACCCCCATACAATTTTATGCACCAGTGCGGTAATGAGCATTACCGGGATAGTGGCGCCCAGGACAAAGTCCAGTTCGACAAACTGGTAATACAGGACCACGCCGAGAGCCCACACGATAAGCGCGCTCCAGTTGATGAGGACTTTATCCTGCACCTGGCGGTTTTTAATGATAAAATACTCGGTCAGTAAAACGGCAAACAACGGCGCAAACACCGAGCCAATGGCCAAGAGAAAGTTTTCATACTGTTCAATACTAAACCACAGGGCCAGAATGGTGCCTATCACCGTCATAACCAAGGCTACCGGCTTCTCATGGAAGCGGGGAAAAATATTGGCAAAACTGACGCCGGCCGAATAAGCATCCAAAAAAGTGGTAGTCACCGTTGCCAGCACGATAATGCCCAGGGCCGACAGCCCGAGGTTGGCCGCCAGCAGCATGGCCGAAGGCTCCGGATCGCCGGCGATAATGGCCGCGCCCAGGCCAAGAATATACATCCAGCAGCTGCCTGCAAAATAGCCTAAGCCGCTGCCCCAGGCCGCCCCCTGGTTATTCTTGGAGAAACGTGTGTAATCGGCAATCAACGGCAGCCAGGACAGCGGCATGATGACACTTAATTCCACAGCCTGGCCGAAGGACAGGCCCCCGGCCGGCGGCGCAGCCAAGGCCGTGCTGTCTTTAAACACCACGGTGCTTAACACCGTGGTAATGCCGAGCAGCAGGAATACGGCCACCATATTGGCTTTCTTCATCCCGCCTTCCCGGCCAAGCACAATCCAGAGGAACACTAAGCCGCCGATGCCGATGCTCCAGTTGGTAAGCTGATCCACGCCCCACAGCAGCTTAGTGACCTCATTGGCCGAACGGGCGGCGGTAATAATCATAACAGCCGTCCAGCCAACCAGTTGCAGCACATTCAGCACCGAAAACAGATAGGAGCCATATGTACCGAAGGAAATCCGGGTAGATACCAGGGACGGAATCCGCTCCTGCGTGCCGATCAGCCCGGCCAGCACCAAAATACCCGTCCCGGCCAGATGGCCAAGGACAATAGCGGCCACACCGCCCTGAAAGCCCAGCGGCGCCAGCAGCCCGCCCGTCAGAATTTCGGCAATGGAGATGGCCGCCCCAAACCACAGAAACAAATAATGGCTAAACCCTAGCGCCCCTTTTTCACTCATACCAATCCCTCCTGTAATTAAAAATAAAAAAACACATCGTAAC
>JAEZQV010000104.1 GCA_023441125.1 Bacillota bacterium | reverse complement strand
CCCGTGCGCTGATGTCATTATACAAGTCTACCGCCGCTTTGCGGGAGACTTGGGCATTTTGCTGCAGCTTGAGCGCCTGTTCTTCGACGCCTTTGGCCACCTGACTGCCCTTGGCTGCATTTTGTGTAATCGCCATTACGTTGGCCCCGACATTTTCTGCCGATGCAGTAATTTCCTCGGTTGAGGCCGATACCGTCTGCAGTCCGGCGGCAACCTGCTGCGTGGAAGCTGCCACACTGTTGGCGGCATTGGCGGACTGTCCGGCGCCGGCAGTCAATTGCTGCGAGGATGCCGCAAGCAACTCAGCACTTTTTTGCAGCTGCCCAATGATATGCTTCAGATTGTTACCCATAGTGTTAAACGCCGCTGCTAACTGCCCAACCTCATCCCGGGCGGCAATCTGGACGCTTTGGGTCAGGTCCCCGGCCGCCATATTCTGCGCGGCTGCGGCCAGGCGGGTAATAGGCCCGGTCAATCTGCCGGCAATAAAATACATAAACAAACCGGCTAATACAATGGCAACACCGGCAATTACTATCGACTGATTCCGGATAGCGGTAATTGCACTCAAGGCTGCCGCTTTGGTTTGGGTAGTGCTGACTCCCCAGGCTGTACCGGGGATGGCAGCATAACCCGCATATTTGGCAATCCCCTGGAACTCATATTCCTGGGCTCCCATTTTACCGTCAATCACAGCCTGGGTCATGGCCTTCAGTTCAGGGGCGACCGCATCGGTCAGTGGATTGAGTTTCAAAGCGACCTGTTCATTGGGGTGAATGAAAACAAGGCCTGATTTACCGACAACATACGCATAACCATCTTGACCGAACTTCCGGTGTAATACATAGCTGGTAATGCTGTCGATATTCATGGCCGCAGCCACATAGCCCTTAATTTGATTATTATTTCCCATTACCGGTGAGATTCCCACCGCCACCAGTTTTCCCGTGACTTTAGAGACTACCGGATCACCGGATATAATCGTCCCCTGCTTTTGGGTGACCTCTTTAAAGTAATCCCGTTCGGCCACTGAACCGTTTGTTCCGTCACTGGCTGTGTAACGCCCGTTTAGATCCACATAGAATAAGGTTTCAATGGCCGCTTGCGTCTGTTTTATTTCTGCCAGCCGAGCCGCAATTGCCGCCAGATCCTCCGACTTAACCTTGGCATCCATGGCAATAAATTCTACTTTGGCCTTTATACCGGCAACATCTTTGGCAATTCCTTCGGCCGTAGCCTCGGCGTTGGCGCGCATTGCGCCCTCAATCTGCCGGGCTAATGCCTGCTCGCTGCTTTTACTGTTGAAATACGCGGCAACACCGATTGACAAAGCCACTACCAGACACACGGCCATAACCAGCTTGAATTTTATACTGCTGACTCTCCCCTGGGCAGACGGCACATTTTCCGGCATTTTTACCACTCCTCCTGCAATTGTTATTAATTAGGCGGACAGATATGTATCAGCCTACTCCTCCCGTGGTCGTCATATCAACTCCGTCACCTTGGCTACATATTGAGCCTATCGGGCTAAAATCCATAGCAACTACGAGGATGGTATTGTTTACTGCCAAACAGCTAATAGCGGCAATTTTGCAGCTTCCTTGTTAATAATAATTCATATTCGCTAATAATTTATGTTTTCCTTTATTAAATTACCCATAATTTCATATTTTTACAGTTTTGTCCAAGAATTATCCTGTTGTAATCATTTACCCTGAAAAATAAGAAATCCTGCAAAATTTGCAGGATTTGTCAGCTATTTTTGATTAAGTTTAATCACCAAGATCATAGAGATCATTAACATCCAGCTGAAGCCATTGCCTACGGACGGCATATTCCGCCATGGATTCATTTTCATCCTGATATTTAACAGCAGCTAATCTCGTCCGGGCTTCTTCCAGCGTTGTAATTTCTCCCCGCAGCGCAAAAGTACCATAAGACATATCATCCAGAAAAACCTGAAAAAGTGTCCGGCCGTACTGGTTGCCTTGTCCCAGACCCTCATAAACTATTTTCGCCGGTGAGCCTGTCGGGGCCTGCACATTTTCTACCACAAGCATACCTTTTTCCAACTTTGCCATAGCTTTCCCTTCCTCCTCTTACATAACCCCAGTTAACTTTTCTGGCTTTATTATATATCGGCCGCCAGCACCGGCGCTATTTAAGTAAATAAGGAAAATAGAAATTATAAACACAGCTATTTTTTCCGGGGAATAGCCACAATGTATACATTTCTCACCAAATGCCCCGGATTGAAATATTGCGCATCAAACCACATATCTCTAAACCGCCAGGCATTGAAGGATGAAATTCCGTCCGGATTATTGACGGTAATCCAATGAGCGGCCGGGTCGGCAAAAAAGATGGTATCAACGCCTTGGGCGGCGGCTTCCGAGGCGGCATGATAACCAGTTACCACCACCCAGTGGCCGCCCCAGTCAATCCATTCGACCAGGGTCGGGATGCCTTGCTGCAGGTTGTCCCGCAGCATTGCCAATGTTCCGTTGTAGCCGGTTGTCACCTCAAAACCGTTTTTGCTTAACCAGTTCTCCATTTGCCGGTGGGTGGTCCCGGGATGACCGGAGCTAAGATCACCGGTGCCCATTTCCCGGGCAATTATCATTTCGGTATCATGGTTCATAGCCTGCTCGTTAAGGATGCCATGCCAGCGCAGCAAAGACATGACCGCAGCCGGGCCGCAGGTATATTCCGTGGTTTGCTGATAGCCCTTGACTCCCAGCGCTATATAGTAAGGGCCGGGAGACATTGCGTAATAATTGGCTGCCCCTGTCGAGTCAGGCAGTGGCTGGAGCGGTTCATCGCCGGCAATCCTGACCACGGTGCAAGCAACAAAAAAAATGCAGCCAAACAGGACCGCCTGCCAGCGGTTAACCGAGATCATTTTTGCAAACATGACCAAGCCCCTTTCACAACCGGGATATTCCGGTGGCAGCACTTACCAAACGGCGTTAAGATAATACTATGCTACAATGTATGACCGTAAGCGAAATAAAAGTATTCAACTGGTTGCCGGCAGCTTGGGGCTCGGGTATAGCTGCCTGCTATCTATAACAGCTTGGTTACAAGCTTGACAAGAATGCGCGTTCCCTGCGCCAGGGCGGCTTTGTCAAACTGCATTTGGGGATGATGCAAGCCCGGTGTCAAATCGGCCCCCAGGCCGATATAACAGGTTCTGAGTGCCGGTTTGGCCTGTTTGTAAAAATGAAAGTCCTCTCCCCCCGGAGTGTAAATAGGCGGCAGCAGGCCTGGCTGGCCCAGTACCTCTCGGATGGCGGCTTGGGCCAGTTCCGTGAGCGCCGGGTCATATTCAGCCGCCGGAACTGAGCCCTTGATGCGCACAGTTGCCGTTGCCCCGATCGCAGCCGCTGCAGCAATCACCGTCCGGCTAGTTTTGCCGGTTAAATCCGTCATTACGTCATTTTGCTGCGCTCTAAGATCCAGCGCCAGTTCCGCCCTGTCAGGCACAGCATTAAGCGCCGGTCCGCCGGCATGCAGTTTGGTAACCTTGACCGAAGCAGGTACAACCGGATTAACATGAATGGCATTGACGGCGTGTACCACTGCCGCTGCGGCGTCAATCACATTGACACCCAGGTGCGGCCTGGCGCCATGGGCCGCCACACCGCAGAGTTCGGCTTCGACAATGGCACTGGCGCCATGGTAAAGGGCGGGCGTTGCCTGACCAAGCCGGGCTTCCTCCAGCGGCCGCAAATGAATCCCCAGCAGTATCTCGGCATCATCCACCGCCCCGGCCCTGATCATGGTTTGGGCGCCGTTTAGCGTTTCCTCGGCAGGCTGAAACAGTATTTTCAGTTTCCCTTTAGTGATTCCCGTTGCGGCAATAGCCTGCGCCATAGTCAGCACCATAGCGGAATTGGCGTCATGGCCGCAGGAGTGAATCGCTTTTTTCCGGCCGTCCACATTATGAGCCAGCGCATCCATGTCTGCCCGGACAGCCACCACCGGCCCGGCTTCCGGTCCGGCAAGCATGCCGATTATACCTGTGCCGCCGATTTGAGTGGTAAGCTGATAGCCGGCCTGCAAAAGCTCAGCCGCCAAATAGGCAGCGGTCTGCCGTTCCTCAAACCCCAATTCCGGCGTGTGCTGCAGAACTGAAAAATTCTTCCGTACCTTGGACTCGATATCCAGCATAAGCATTCCTCCGGCATCTAGCAAACTTTATTGGCTGTTATAACTTGTTATCAGGACGGAAAGTTTCGCTATATAATGTGAATTTGTCAAGCTGTTCCCGGCGCACGGCATAGCCGATACCCGGCCGGTCCGGCACCTGAATAACGCCGTCCTGAACAGTGACTTCCGGTGCGATCAGATCTTCTTCCCAGTAGCGGGCGGAGGCTGCCGTATCTCCTGGCAGAGTAAAGCCGGCCAAGGTGGTAATGGCAATATTGTGCGCCCGGCCGATACCGGCTTCCAGCATACCGCCGCACCAGACCGGAATTCCCCGGCCGGCACATACATCATGAATGGCCTTCGCCTCGGTAAGGCCGCCAACCCGGCCAATTTTAATATTAATAATCCGGCCGCTATCCAGTGCGAGCGCTTTCCGGGCGTCTTCCACCGAATGAATGCTCTCATCCAGGCAGATAGGCGTCTTTAATTGTTTTTGCAGCGCGGCATGGTCAATGATGTCATCATGGGCCAGCGGCTGTTCAATCATCATCAGCTTGTATTCGTCCAAAGCACGCAGGCGGTCTGCATCCGCCAAGGTATACGCCGAATTGGCATCCGCCATCAATTGGATGGCCGGAAAACGCCGTCTTACCGCGGCCACAATGTCAACATCCCAGCCAGGCTTAATCTTGATTTTAATCCGTTTATACCCGGCAGCAACATACTTTTCCACCTGGGCCAGCAGTATAGCGGGCGAGTTCTCAATTCCCAGACTGATGCCGACATCGATAACGCTGCGCTCACCGCCTAAAGCCCGGTACAAGGGTATATTTTCTTTCATGGCATACAAATCCCATAAAGCGCCTTCCAGAGCTGCCTTAGCCATGTAATTACGCCGGATATGCCGAAAGAGACCGGCCACAGCCTGTGGCTGAGACGGCGGCTGATGCCAGAGCAGGGGAATGAGAAACTCCTTGAGCATCAGCCAAACGGTCCCCACAGTTTCTTCATTGTACAGCGGCGCCTTCATTGCCACCGCTTCGCCCCAGCCGGAACGCCCCTCGCGGTCTCTGACTTCCACCAGTATAAAATCCTTATCCCATTCTGTGCCGAAACTTGTCGTAAATGGCGCCTTCATGCGCATCCGTAAAGCCCGCAGGGTAATCGACGCGATCTGCATGGTTCATCCTCCTATTCTTTTTTTATTCTTGCCAGGGGGGCTGAGGCAGCCCCAAAGCCTCCTGCCGGACCAGGATATATTCATTGGCCGGCACTCCCGGCAAACGCCGGAAAGCAGTCACAATCCAGCCGGCGGCAAACAGGGCGGTAAACGCCTGCCGGGTTACCGCCCGCCAGTCTTTAGCCAAAGTCATATTCTCTTCTTTCATCAGCTGAGTATCGGCCGGTACGGCCACGGTGACCCGGCTGGCCTGATCCAGGAATTCGGCTGCCAGATCGGCTTCCCCGACCGGTTCAATCAGAGTATTGCCGGTCAGCCGCCAGGGAATAGCCTGGTATTCCGTGCCGTCAGGCAAGACGGGTACCTGCGGCTGCGTTAGCCACCAGGCGACCTGAAAACGGTCGGACGGCAAACCCTGATTAAGGCTGTCCTGCATCTCGCCGTAACAGTTGACAATATAGGTCGAGCATACGGCCCCCAATTTACTGATATTCAGATTGGCATTGGCCGATTCCAGCGGATCATATGTCCAGGTGATCAGGGAATAGCCGGCCTGTCTTGCCGCCGCGGCCTGGGCCAGCTTCAATTGTGCTCCCAGACCGTGGTGACGCCATTCTTCCCGTATCCCCAGCATATGCGAGCACAAGTAAACCTGACGGTTTAGATAGCCGGGGAAGCTGTATAAAAGCCCTACCAGGAGACTATCCGCGAAAGCTCCCAGCAAAATACCGCCATTTTTAGCCACTGTCAGCACCTGATGCAGCGGCAAAGTATGCGGCATGTGCCACACTTTATGCTCCAGTGCCTGCATCGCCGCAAAATCCTGCATTCTATCAGGCGTAATCGCCCTTATCTGAATGTTACCGCATTGCTTCTCTTGGTTACCGCTTGCCATTCCCTTTCGAACCTCCGTATGATTTTTTATTAGTATGTCATAGAAACCGGGGAAAACTCAGCTAAAACTCCCCACCCTTGCAAACCACTCTCCCCGGACGGGAGATACCTTTACAAGAATAGGGAGTTTTTCTTAGAATATATGAACGGAATCAGAAAGGTATGCTTCGTTCAATCCAGGTTCTTCATTGTAAGCGGCACCGCTAGCCAGCAGAAACGGCAGCGTTACTGGCTGGCTTTCTGGTCATAAGCCGGAACTAATTTAGTTTTAATTACAATTTCCTGGTCAGGTTTAACGGCAACCCAGCACACAACGCCAATTACCGCCGTAAAGGCAGTGACCAAAATGGCGGCCTGCCAGCCGTAATGGGTGGCTATCCAGGCAGTTACCACCGGCGCTACCACGCCGCCAATATTGCCCCAGAAGTTCATCCAGCCGGAAACCGTTCCGCAGAACTTGCCGCCAATGTCCATGGAAGCGGCCCAGGAGGCGTTGAAGGTAAAGCCTAATGATCCCAGTGAGATCGTAAGCCACATGACATTCATACCCGTATCGGCGGCAACGGCTGCCATGTACAAAGCCGCTCCCGACAGCATGAGGCCTGTGGCCCCAAAGATCGTACGCGCTTTATGCTTGGACACGCCGGCGGCAATGAGCTTGTCGCTGACATAGCCGGTGAAGAAAGTGACAATGCATAACGCCGCCCAGGGAAAGGAAGCGGCTATGCCCATTTTGGCCAGCGAAAAACCCTGTGCTTCCATGAGGTAGAGAGGCAGCCAGGCAAGAAAAACATACATGATATAGTCGGTAATAAAATATTGCAGGCCGATCGCCCAGAACTGAGTGGAAGTAATAAAGCTTGACCAGGGCGCAATGTCCTTGGACGCCTGCGGGTCGACTACAGCCATCCCGCTTTCAATATGTTCGGCTTCGGCCTGATTGACAAACGGACTCTGGCGCGGATCATTTTTGGCCAAAAACCACCAGGCCAGTGCCAGCACCAGTCCGGCCGCACCAAAGATGACAAATACCGAGCGCCAGCCAAACGCCAGCATCAAACCAACCGTTACCGCCGGACCAAATACAGGACCAACAAATGCGCCGCTCAGCATGAAGGACGAGGCGGTCGCCTTCTCGGCTTTGTTAAACCAGCGGTAGATAAAATTGTTCATTGCGGGAAAAATAGGACCTTCCCCTAAGCCAAATAATCCGCGGATAATGGCGAAGGACGTAAAACCGGAGCCGGCGGCGGTAAGCGCGGTAAAGATAGACCACCAGGTAACAGCCGCCGTTGACGCGACGCGCTGTCCGAAGTACTCAGCCATCATGCCGCCCGGAATCTGCATTAAGGCATAGCCTACGAAAAATGCCGTCTGTAAGAACCCCATATCTACTTTGGTAAAACCGAATTCCTGCATAATTGTCGGTGTAGCCACAGACAAATTGACCCGGTCCATGTACGACATAAAAGTAATTAAAAATATAAGTACTGCCATAAACCATCGAAAATTAGATCTTTTCAAACGTTCCACCTCTTCGTCAAGTTTTATCTGGTATAGCCAGGGAAAATACGGCATTCACCTCCTGTACAAAGAACCGCTGCTTACGAGGCCGGAATCATAACGTTTTATTCTCAAATCCCGTGCTGGAAGGCTTAAATTGAGTATAAATATATCACATTTACAAACAAATAGCCAGCATGTACAGAATATATGTATTGGTAGAGTACACTACGCTATATAATTTACCACAAAATTATAAATTCCTGCAAAATTAATAGCTTTTGCAGGAATTGTTTATGCCAGACAACAAGCAGAGACTCTCTTTGTCTGTTGGCAGGTATCTGTAAAAATCACATAAACTCCCATTGATTGTTACATTTTTCAGTTGAGTTTATGTTATAATTAAAATCATATTTATCGTCTTGGCGTTAACTGATTGTATAACATATGCTGCCATTAGCAACAGCCAATCGTCATAAAGGGGGATTCAGCCAATGTCTACGGAAATTCATCTGGGGTACGGCAATGAAGAAATCAAGCTCAGCCTCCCCGAAAAACAAATTTTGCATATTGTGGAAGGAAACCATGTCGAACCGGTAGCCGATATTCCGGCTGCCGTTAAAGCAGCTCTTGCCAATCCGCTTGGTACACCGCCACTGACGCAAGTCGTAAAACAAGGCGATAAGGTATGTATTATTGCCAGCGATATCACCCGGGCCTGGGTGCGTAACGATCTGTTCCTGCCGCCGCTGCTTGACGAGCTCAATGCAGCCGGCGTACCCGACAGTGATATTACCTTAGTCGTCGCCCTGGGAGCCCACCGCCACCACACCCCGGCAGAAAATGCCGCCACCTACGGGCAGGCAGTGGTTGACCGAATCCAGATCGAACAAAGTTATGCCCTCGACGCTGACAAATTCACCAAAGTCGGCACTACCAGCCACGGTGTCGATGCCTATGTGTACAGCACGGTGACCAAAGCTGACAAGGTAATTCTGACCGGCGGCATTGTCTATCACCTGATGGCCGGTTTTGGCGGCGGCCGCAAGTCCATTATCCCGGGTGTCTCCGCCTACAGCAGTATTCAGGGCAACCACAGCCTCTGCCTGCACGAAGTGGTTGGCCAGGGCGTCAGCCCCAGCTGCGTTTCCGGCAAGCTTGACGGCAATAATATGCATGAAGATTTAATGGAAATAGCGGCTATGGTTAAGCCCGCTTTCCTGCTTAATGTGGTGTTAACGCCGGAAGGAAAATTCGCCAAATTTGTCGCCGGGCACTGGCGGGA
>JAEZQV010000076.1 GCA_023441125.1 Bacillota bacterium | reverse complement strand
AGGTTAGGGAACGCAGGCCGTACAGCCCGCTTTTCGCGGCGCTGTAACCGCCGATCACGGCGGCGGCGGCATACAGGGGAATGAGAACGGTGTCGCCGTAGCTTAACCATTCCAGTACTGTGGCCAGTGCCAGGATAACGCCGGATACCATCGTCGCCTGGGTACGGCGGTTGGCCCACCAGGCCGCTTTGGTCTCCGGCCGGCGCGGGCCTGCCGTCAGGCGTTCAGCCTGATAACCGGCCTGTTTAACCGCCTGCAGGATGGCGGCGACCGGGGCGGTATGCTCCACCGTCAGCTTGCCGGCGGCGAAATTGACTTGTGCGGATGCCACGCCTGCCAGGGCGGCAATGCGTTTTTCCAGTTTGGCGGCACAGTCGCCGCAGTCCAGGCCGGCAATCTGAAAGACCGATTGCTGAACTACGGACGGACCGCCCGCTGCGGGGATAAGGGCAGCCTGATAGCCATAGCCACTGACCGCTTTTTCAATTTGTGACGGCGGGAGACGGGTTTGATCATAGGTAACCTTCATTTTGGCGGCGGCAAAATTGACATTGGCCTCGATTACGCCGGTCAGTTTGCCAATGCCTTTGGCCAGTTTGGCGGCGCAGTCAGCGCAATCCAGGCCGGCAACGGTAAAGGTACTGGTCAGGGTATTAGCTGCAGCCGGTACTATTTGCGCATTTGGCGGACAACCGGTATCAGCGCAGCCGTCGCAGGTGGCGGGAACCGGGGCGGCAATTGCGTTCGCACCGGTACAACAACCGTACGCCGGTTCAGCAGTAGCGGCCGGGCTTGACGGCGGGCAGCAGCTGCAAGCCGCTGCCGGTTCAGGCTGGGCGGCTGGCGCGGACGCCGGTGAACAATAGCCGCATTGACAGGCGGCTTTCTGGGGCGATTTATTTCCGGGGAATTTTTTTAAGGCCATCTGGTTTCACTTCCTAACTATGATTTAATAGGGGCAATATTCTGCCCCGTAATGAAGGACATGCTTGTTAAAGTATAACACTGCATATATGAGTATATATTCATATGTATAATATATGAGGCTTTGCCAAAAAAGTCAAGCAAAAATAAAACAGGGTGCGTCAGAGACGCAAAAAAAGACTTTACGGCTTTTCGTAAAGTCTTTTTTGTAGCAATGAGCGCCACCGCGGCGGTGATTCAAGCCCGGTATCGTATTTATGGATTCACGCTTGCTTTTACTAAGATCGCCTGCACTTTCTTCTGCCAGTCTGCACTAAATTCCGCATGTGCCCTTCTCTTATAAAGCAGCATGGCGGTATTTTACTGGTCCAGCTTGTCCAAGGGCTCAAAAATGTAGCTGGTGCTGCTTTGGGACAGCACCCTGCCAACTCCGGGATATAAGATATGCATGCCGGCGACGGGGATGTTTTCGCGGGCCACCCAGGCCAGGATCGCCTGGCGGGTAGCTATGGCCTGCTGCGGGTCCGTATCATAACTTACAGCGATTTCCGGCGCCGCCAGCTGTACCTCGGTAAAGTGAGTCAAGTCGCCCCAGATCAGTAGTTTTTCACCTTTGGACTGGATCAGATAGCCGACATGGCCAGGCGTATGCCCGGACTCGTTAATGGCCGTAATACCCGGCACGACCTCGGTACCTGGTTCAAATGTCTTCACTCTGCCGTCATAGGCCAGGATGCCTTGCCGCGCGATAACAAAATTAGTTTTGTTAGCTTTTTGGTTCATTTCATCATCACTAAACCAAAATGCGCGCTCCCGGGCAGATACGTAGATGCTGGCCTTGGGAAACACGGTCTTGCCTTCGCTTAAGAGTCCGCTTACATGATCGGCGTGCAGATGAGTAAACAGGATGGTATCAATCATAGCCGGCGTAATCCCAATCTGCTTAAGATTCTCCAGCATTTGACCCCTGGGTGGGCCCCAGCCGGTATCAATCAGCGTCAGCGAGTTTTTGGTTCTGACAACGTAAGCATTCACAGAGCCGACCGTTTTGGCTGCCGGCAGCAGCGCCGCAATACACGTTGCATCACCGAGCAAAATATCGCGGCTTCTTTCGGAAATGTTGTCGCGTACGGCAATAATCTCGACATCACCCAGTTTGTAGATCTGCGTTCCCGGCCCAGCCGCGGGATCGCCCGCCGCCTGGCTGGAAATACTGCCAAACACCATCAAGGCTAAGAGGAAAAATACAATCCGGACATAATCCATAACAGCAGCTCCTTTCCAGTCTTGTCCATTGATACTATAATAGTACCTGATAAAAACAACTTTTGCATTAGATTAAAATTAGAATTGGATTAATTGTTACAGCAGAATTATAGTATTACCGGAGTAATAACAAGCGATGCCGGGCAGAATAAGGGGGTGTGATTTGGCAGTTTAGCAAGGAGTGGTCGTTTTGGTCTCTGTTTCTATAACTGAAATACAAAATATACTTGTGCATAGATATCCATTTTTATTAGTAGACCGTATTAATGAGCTCGAACCAATGAAACGGGCTATAGGTATTAAGAATGTTACGATCAATGAAGCCTTTTTTCATGAACACTTTCCCGGCATGCCGGTTATGCCGGAGTTGCTTATTCTGGAAGCTATGTCGCAAGTTGGTGGAATTGCCATACTGTATCCTCATGAATACCGGGGTACATTAGCCTATACCTCCGCTATCAACCGGGTAAGTTTTAGAGACAGTGTAGTGCCGGGCGATCAACTGCGGATGGTTGCCGATGTGGTTCGCATGCGCAGGACCATGGGCAAAATATGGGCACAAGCGTTTGTGGAGGACAAACTAGTTGCTGAAGGCGAGTTTTTATTTGCGCTGCATTTGCCCAAATAATTTTTCCGGCTAACAAGTATACAATTTTTTTGGCAGAATAAACCACAACGCTGCGCCCGGTTTGGCGTAAGTTGTGGTTTTGGATTTCATACAATTTGATGTTGACGGGAAGCCCTTTTATCTGAATCGTATTGACGATTGGGACAAAACATAGCTATACTAAAAATCGAGAGAGGGGTGTCGTGGATGGGAGTATATGAAAATCTGCTGGTGGACTCAGAGAACGGTATTGGCATCGTTACTATTAACCGGCCCAAAGCGCTCAATGCACTTAATGCGGCAACAATCCGGGAGTTGGCTCAGGTCTTCGATGAACTGGGGCAGGATAATGGGGTAAAAGCGATTATTCTGACCGGCAGTGGTGACAAGTCGTTTGTAGCCGGTGCAGATATTACCGAGATGCAGCCGATGACTGCCATCGAAGGCCGTACCTGGGCAAAAGTGGCCCAAGCCATATTCAACAAGATCGAAAACCTGCCTAAACCTGTTATCGCAGCCATCAACGGGTATGCTTTGGGCGGCGGCTGTGAATTGTCCATGGCCTGCGACATTAGGATCGCATCGGAAAAAGCTAAGTTCGGGCAACCGGAAGTATCACTCGGTATTCCCCCCGGATTTGGCGGTACCCAGCGCTTGCCCCGGCTGGTCGGCAAGGGCCGGGCCAAAGAACTGTTGTTTACCGGTGAGATGATTGATGCTGCCGAGGCGTACCGGATTGGCCTGGCCAATAAAGTGGTAGCGCCGGAAGAATTAATGGAGGCCGCGAAAGCGATGGCCCAGAAGATTATTTCCCGGGCGCCGATTGCGGTGCAGGCCTGCAAAGCAGCCGTCAATGAAGGGCTGGATACCGACTTGGAATCCGGTATTGCCTATGAAGCGGAAGTTTTTGGCCTGTGTTTTGCTACGGAGGATCAAAAAGAAGGCATGGCCGCATTTGTAGAAAAACGCAAAGCAAATTTTACGGGAAAATAGCAGACCGGTTCCCGGCTTTAACGCGACTTGGCAACACTAAAAAGAATGATGGCAGTGTAATAGCTGCTGTCACTCTTTCTTTCTTTAACGGCGGCATCGCATGTGTTGTCATCAGCAGCGTTACTCATTCGCTGCATTGTCCATAACTTTATAACTGTCTTTAGGTTGCTGCAGGCCGGCGATAAATACCCCGCACAAAACCAGCACAGCGCCAATATAGCCTTGCAGCTGAAGAATTTCCTGCAGAAATACAAAGCCGAACAATGCCGCAAAAACAGGTTCCAAAGCAAACAGGATACCGGTCCGTTCCGGCGTGGTGAACTGTTGGGCGATTGGTTGCACAACAAAGCCGAACGCACTGCACACAACGGCAAGGCCTAGTACGGCGACCCATTCGGTCGGCGTGGCCGGGAAGGCCGGCTTTTCGAAGAGCACTGAAAAAATTAACCCATACACGGTAGCAAAGCCTAACTGGCAAATACCGAGCTGGAGCGCATCGGTTTTCTGGGCAAACGAATTCGTCACAATAATGTGGACCGCATAGAAAAAGGCGCCAAGCAGGCACAGTGCAGAACCGCTTTCGATTACCAAGGAATTTTTGATGGTCAAAAGCCCGATACCGGTCATTATTACTAAAACACCGGCAATAATCGGCGGCTTAGGCAGACGGCGGGTGAGCAGCGCCTGCAGCAGCGGGACAAAAATGACCGTTGTGCTGGTCAGAAAGCCTGCGGCGGAAGCGGTTGTTGTTTTCAGCCCATACAGCAGAGCGATAAATATGCCGAATAAAATCAGACCAACCAGCGCGCTGTAGGCAAGTGTCCTCAAGTCTGTCTGCATTATGCGCCTGGGAAAAATGACGCCTGTGATGGCAAAGGCAAACCCAAAGCGCAGGGCTATTAACGTACAGGGGGCAATTCCGGTAAGGCCAAGCTTCATTAACAGATAGGAAGTTCCCCAGGCCATGGAAATAGTGGCAATAAGCAAATCGGCTTTTTTTTGTGTCATACAGCAAGGCTGACTCCCAGCCGCATAGCCCGCTTCAGTCCGTCTGTTTTCAGGATGTCGCCTTTGTCTTTGACGCCCGGCACAATGATTACGCCGCCATCCTGCCAATGCTGATAATGCGCGATTTGCTTGTAGGTCGTAACAATACCGGCATATTCGGTTTCTTCTTCCGCCACGCCACAGACCAGCAGGACACAGGCCCTGACCGGTAAGACTTTTTGGCCGATCAGAAAAGAATAAAGCTTGTCAATGGCGGCTTTTAGCTGTACCGGAAACGAAAACCAATACAAAGGCGTCGCGAAAACAAGGATTTCGGCTTGCGCCAGCAACGGTGCGAGTTCATTAAAATCGTCGGCAAAGGAGCAGGCGCTGCCTTTGCTGAAACATGTATTACAGGCTTTGCAGCCTGTTATATTTTTTTCGGCGGTCACGTATTTTACCGTCGTGTGTCCGGCCTGCCGGGCGCCGGCAATAAATGCATCTGCCAGCAGGTCGCTGTTGCCGCCCTTTCTGGGACTGCCTGTCAAAACGAGTATATTGTTGGCCATAACGGAATCCTCCTCAGCTTTTCCCCGCTACCCATTGCCTGGACGGAGGGGTAAGTACAGCAATGCTTGTGTTTTGCCTGAAATTAGTATACTATGAAGAAAAGAATTATAAAAACGCATCTTTTTAATGATCAATATGACATTTTATAATAAGGGTTGGATCGATGAATCTACAAAAGTACGAAGCTTTTTTAAAAACAGTGGAATACAGAAGTCTCACGAAGGCAGCGCAGGCCCTGGGTTACACGCAATCAGCCATTAGTCATATGCTGAATGCTTTGGAAAGCGAGTGGCGGGTTACGCTGCTCACACGGGACCGTTCCGGCGTGTCCATTACCTCGGAGGGCTTACGGCTGCTGCCGCTGGTACGCAATGTTTGCAATGCCAACCGTGAACTTGTCGATGAGATTGGCGAACTGCATGGCCTGGAGGCCGGGATAATTAGAATCGGCACGTTCACCAGTGTTTCGGTGC
>JAEZQV010000075.1 GCA_023441125.1 Bacillota bacterium | reverse complement strand
TGGGCCTATGATATCGGCTTCGGCGGTCTGGACCATGTGCTGGCCGCCGGCGAAGATGTCAATGTCCTGGTATTCGATACCGAAGTATATTCCAATACCGGCGGCCAGTCTTCCAAGGCCACGCCGGCCGCCGCCATTGCCAAATTCGCGGCCGGCGGCAAACGCACCAAGAAAAAAGATCTGGGTATGATTGCCATGAGTTATGGGTATGTCTATGTAGCGCAAATTGCCATGGGGGCCGACAAAAACCAAACCTTGCAGGCCATTGCCGAAGCGGAGGCGTATCCGGGACCGTCGCTGATTATCGCGTATGCACCCTGCATCAATCACGGCCTGAAGGCCGGTATGGGCTGCAGCCAGCTGGAGGCCAAACGCGCTGTGGACAGCGGCTACTGGGCGCTGTATCGCTATAATCCCCAATTGCAAGGCACCGGCCAAAATCCGTTTACGCTGGACTCTTCGGACCCGACGCTGGACTTTAGGGAATTCTTGCTGGGCGAAGTCCGCTATACGTCCCTGGAAAAAATGTTCCCGGAGGTGGCCCAGGTCTTGTTTGCGAAAACCGAGCAGGACGCCAGAGAAAGACTGGCCAACTACCGGCAGCTGGCCGGACTAAGTCCGGCGGCGAAAGAAGCGGCGGCAACCAGAGAATGATAGGAAAATGGACCCTGCGGGGTCCTTTTCTTTATGCTGATAGAAAGTATAACTTTCACCTGGATAAGGGCAACATCGGCTTACGCTTTCGCCAAAGGCTCGGCGCAAGCCGTGTTTTTTTTATAAAAAGGAAATTGATAAAGTGATTGTAAGCGGGAAGCTTATGAGCCTGTGGACTGATAGCGGCTTACGCCCAACTGCCAGATGTACAGGCAGGGGATAATGAACAGGATACCATACAGCGGGGTTACCATATACAAGTTGCCTGCTGCTTCCGCCTTGTCAAGGAGAACTAGCAATGGCAAGTAATTGATACAACCGAAGGGAATGACAAAGGTGAAAAAACGGGTGACCCATTTTTGATAAATGTTAAGCGGATACTGAGCCATTTCCCGTCCGCCGTCGGTAAAAATATTGGCTATTTCAATGGACTGTACTGTCCAAAAACATAAAGCGGCCGCCAGAATGAAGATGCCGGTAAATACAAACACACCGCTTACAATCATGAGCAGCAGCGTTATTAGCTTCAGGATAGTCCATTCAATCGGGAGGTTGAGCAATGTCCAGATCAGAATGCCACTGCTTTGCAACAAACGTCCGATTCGGGTGAACTCGAACTGCGTGCCCATAACCTGCAGCACCGTACTGCGCGGACGCACCAGCAGCCTGTCAAATTCCCCGGTACGGACCAGGCCGGAAAAGGCGTCAAAGCCTCTGGCGCAACATTCACTGATAGCAAATGCCATATGGATAATAGAAAAGCACAACGCTACCTCAAAGAAACTCCAACCTTTTATCGAGCCAAAGCGGGCAAACAGAAAATATACTCCGGCAAAAATTGAAACTGGCATTAGAAGCTGTCCTAAGGTTAGTAACGCAAATGACGTTCTGTACTGCATTTGGGCTTTTAATAAAATTTGCAGATACTTAAAATATAGTTGCATTAACAATATCAGCCTCCTTGCACCACAATTTGCCGCAGGATTCGCTTTAATGCTGCTTTACCCAGTGAAACAAGTACTGTCAGCCATATTGCTTGTATGACTATTCCCATCCATGCTTCATTTAACGGAATATTGCCGCTGTAAATTCGAAATGGCAAATCCGCTGTCAGCCGAAAAGGTAGCAAGTAGGCAATTCTTTGCAACCAGTCCGGCATCAACGGAATTGGAATAATTAATCCGGCGAAAAACTCGCCGGTAATACCAAACATTAATAGTGACCCGGCTGGCGACATGGTGATAAATACGGAGATATAGATAAACATCGAAATTGCCACAAGGATCAAAAGTCCTAACGCCAGGGTGAGCAGGAATAAAATCAGGGCAGACCCATCAGACGGCAGTGACAGGCGGTACGGTTCCGGCAGCAGCAAGGCAATTACCAAAATGGGGAAACAGCGCAGCAAGGCTCCTGACAGTCGCCGGGCAGTGAGTTTGGCATACCAGAAACTGTATAAGTCGCAGGGGCGGCAGAGCTCATAGGCAATATTGCCGCTAGTTATCAATCCGAGTATTTCATTATCTCTGAACCACAGCATAATGAACGTCAAAAATGCCTGTTGCAGCCAGATATAGGAAACCAGTTGCCGGAGTGTGATGGGCAGGGGCTCGGTTACAGTGGCATAAAATGCCTCATAAATCATAGTAAACATGCAGCCCCAAAAAAACTGTGTGGCTATCCCGGCGAGTGCGGCAATACGGTATTGCAGGCTGCTGATCATTTGTATCTTGAGTACGGAACAATAAGTTTTCATATAGCAAACTCCTGATATAACTGAACGATGACTTCTTCTAGCGGCGGGCTTTCTACGGTGATATCCCGAATTTCAAGCTGTCCGGCAAGCGTGGTTATGACTTCGGAAACCGTAACCTTGTGTAAATC
>JAEZQV010000048.1 GCA_023441125.1 Bacillota bacterium | reverse complement strand
GTCTTTGTTCGATTAGCAGAAAGGGTAGCTCCTTTTTAACAGCAAGTAAGAACGAGTACGCTTTTCTTAAGATGCGGGCGGGAGGGAAGCGACGTGTCGCAAAAATCAGTGCTAATTGTTGATGATGACGTAAAACTGGTAGAGTTACTGGCAGTATATTTCCAAAAAGACGGCTTTATAGTTTACACTGCCTATGACGGGTTAGACGCCTTGCAGGCAGCCCGGAAGAAGCAGCCCGATATTCTGGTGCTGGACTTAATGCTGCCGGGAATGGACGGCTGGGACATTTGCCGGACGCTGCGGAAGGAGAGCGAGATGCCGATATTAATGCTTACCGCCCGCGACGAAGAAAGCGACCGATTGGTTGGCCTGGAAATCGGCGCCGATGATTATGTGACCAAACCGTTTAGTCCGAAAGAAGTAGTGGCCCGGGTTAAAGCCATTCTGCGCCGGACCAGGGGAACAACCGGTAAAGCAGTGCAACTGCGCATGGGCGAAATCGTCGTTGACCTGGAGCAGTACCAGGTAACCAAAGGCGGCGAACCTGTTGAACTGACACCGACCGAGTTTAAAATAGTAGAACTGTTGGCCGGTAATCCCGGACGGGTATTCAGCCGCCTGCAAATTGTCGAGCAGACCCAGGGTTATTCGTTCGAAGGCTATGAACGCACCATCGACTCCCATATCAAGAATCTGCGCCGCAAGCTTGAAGATAACCCCCGCGAACCGGTTTACATTCTTACCGTTTACGGTGTGGGCTATCGTACGGCAGGCAGCCAAAGTGAATAATATTGCTGCGCAAAGTTCACGAAAAAGCCATAAAGTCTTCAGCAGTTCTTCATAAAGATCGTATATCTCCTTCCTCCCCCTGTTTCTCAAAATGATGAAGGCTAAGCCTGGCCGGCTAATTGCATAATCAGCTGCCAGTGGCTGGCAGTAACCGGCATGACGGAGAGGCGGGACTGGCGCACAAGTTCCCACTCGGCAAACGCGGGCAGAGACTTAATTTCGCGCAGGCTGACAGGCCGGTTCAGGCGATAGCGGGGAATGACGTCAATGGTGGCAAACCGGGGATCGGTTGAAGTGGGGTCAGGATAGGGCGTGGAAACGGCCTCGGCTACGCCGACAATGGCTTTTTCCTTGCCGGAATGATAGATCAGGATCAGATCGCCAGGCTGCATGGCCTTAATGTGTTTGGCGGCCGTGAAGTTGCGCACGCCGTCCCACATATCTTTTTTCAGCCGCTCAAGATCAGCGTAACTAAACGTTTCCGGTTCTGTTTTGGCCAGCCAATAAGACATAAATCGCACCTCTTTGCATGATTATTTTAGTTTATTGTATACTACTTACCGGCTGATAGCAAAAATAATACGGATATAAAACAGAATTTGTAGTTCCCTCAGCGGAGGGAGCTTTTTTAATATCACCAATTTATAAATTATGTGTGTCGCTGAGGTTTTATAAAATAAAGTGTGTCGGGTACAAGCGGCCGTCATATTACTTAATAGTACTTTTTTAAATAGTATATAATAAAAATATGCGTACTTGTAATAAAAAATATATAATGATAAATTCATAGTATCGCTACAATTTGCAGTAGCAAGGAGAAGGGGGAAACAGTATGAGAAAGTGTAAAACTCTATCCCTGTGTTGCGTGGTCCTATTCTTTGCCGTAATTATTGCCGGGTCCGCCGGCACGATGCGGGCAGCTGCCGAGTTTCTTCCCCGGACGTATTCCACGACCTTTGTGCTGGCCCACGGAGCCTGGCATGGAGCCTGGTGCTGGGATAAGCTGGTGCCAATCCTGCGGGCCGGCGGCGCCAAAGTGGTGACGGTCGATTATCCGGGCCATGGCGAGGACCATTCTACGCTGGCCTACCAGAATACCGCCACGTATGTAGCCAAAGTTATTGAAGCCATTGACCGGGAGCCGGGTAAGGTTATTTTAGTCGGTCACAGTATGGGGGGCAGCATAATTTCCAATGTCGCGGAAAACAGGCCGCAAAAAGTGCAGAGCCTGGTTTACCTGGCGGCAGCTTTACTTAAGGACGGCCAAAACTTTAATGATGTAAATGCTGCGCCGGTTGATTTATACAGCAATGAAGGGTTTACTATACTTGCAGAAGACAGGCAAAGTGTCACGGTAAAGCCGTCGGCCGTCCCCATGTTTTATAACGGCTGCTCAGCCGAGGATATAGAATTTGCGAGAGCGCATCTGGGTGGAGAGGCAATCGCGGCATTAGCGGGAAGGGTACATATAACCGACCAGAACTATGGTACTGTCCCCCGGTTTTATATTAAAACCCTGCAGGATTTAGCCATAGCGCCGGCGTTGCAGGATAAAATGCTGGCGGCTATGCCGGTCCGGAAAGTATATTCCTTACATACCGGGCACTCGCCGTTCCTGTCTGAGCCCGAGGAATTGGCAAGCATCTTATTTGCTATTGCTAAACAGTAACGAATTCAGGGGGACGCCTGACAAGTGAACTCCTTTCAGCAGAGCTGAAACGTCGGGGGTCAGGTGGAGAGTCAACTCCATCTGAACTGGCGCCGCTATCGAGGCGGGAGTCTGACTCACCGATTAAGATAAACCAGCAGCCGGTTTTTGAGGAGCCGGCTGGCTGGTTCATTTAATTTTTGTAATGTTTTTGTAATGTTTTATAGTAAGAATTTTATGAGGATTTAATACACGCTTTGTTACAATTACAATAAAAAGCAATGTTAACTATATAGACGTAAAATAATTGGATATGTGGCTGACCGATAAGTGAGTAAATATAATGCAATAATCGAACAATAAGGGGAGGTTGAACATTAATGGAAGTCAAAGAAACTGCAGCCAGAGCCGGGCAGCCGGTAGAAAGCAGCAAGCGTAACGATGAAAGGGTATGCATAAATAAAGATGCTGATTGTGAACTTATCCAAGCCCTGCAGAGAATGTCAGCTATCGCCCGGGAGATCGTTGCCTTGTCAGAACAAGAAGTGCCAACTATGCGTAAGTCCTAGTAATTTAAGAACACTACGTGGATAAGCACCGCCCGGTTCTATTTGGGGGGTACTTTTTTTTGCCGAACAAGAGGAGCAAGGCAAGGAATAAAACCGGGGGACAGGGATTTTGTTTTGCCAAATTAACCTGGCGTCAGCATACAGATACTACCTTGTATGAATCAACTTGCCGGCCCAATAATAGTAGTAGAAGATATCGTTTAAATTTCTGATTAGGCCGGAAGCGGCTATCCGGCAAAGCCCACGAAAATCCGGCAGTTCAGGAATTATATACTATCTGGCTGGAAAAACCGCTGGCGAGAAATCGCATCAGCTGTTGCATACGCATTACCATGTGCAAATACGCAAGTAACTGGGGCGGACTGTAATCCAAACCTGTAAAGGAGATGCTATGAATAAGGGAAATACAATGACAAAAACAGGCTGGAATTTAGACAACAGTTATGCCCGCCTGCCGGCAGCCTTTTTCAGCAGTCTTGAGCCAACGCCTGTACGCTCACCGGCATTGATTGTTCTTAACTATCCGCTGGCAGCCGCCTTGGGACTGAACAGCGAGCAACTGCAAAGTCCGGAGGGGGTAGCGGTGTTGGCCGGCAACCGCCTGCCGCCGGGGGCTTTACCGCTGGCCCAGGCGTATGCCGGGCACCAATTCGGGCACTTTACCATGCTAGGTGACGGGCGGGCCCTGCTACTAGGCGAGCAGATCACTCCCTGCGGTGAGCGCTATGACATCCAGCTGAAGGGCGCCGGCAGAACGCCTTATTCCCGCGGGGGTGACGGGCGGGCTGCGCTTGGCCCTATGCTGCGCGAATACATCATCAGCGAAGCCATGCATGCTTTGGGCATAGCGACTACCCGCAGCCTGGCGGTGGCACAGACCGGTGAGCAGGTAAGCCGTGAGACGATTCAGACGGGCGCCATTTTGACGCGGGTGGCTGCCAGTCATCTGCGTGTCGGTACGTTTCAGTATGTTGCCGAATGGGGTTCCCAGGAGGATCTCCGGCTTTTGGCCGACTATACACTAACGCGCCATTTCCCCGAAATAGCTTTAGATGATGACAGCCGCTATCTCTCGCTGCTGCATGCTGTCATCAGGCGGCAGGCCGAATTGATTGCCCGCTGGCAACTGGTTGGCTTTATCCACGGGGTGATGAATACCGATAATATGACGCTTAGCGGTGAAACCATTGATTACGGACCATGCGCCTTTATGGACACGTATGACCCGGCAACGGTATTTAGTTCCATTGACAGGCACGGCCGCTATGCCTATGGCAATCAGCCGTATATTGGCGGGTGGAATCTGGCGCGGTTTGCAGAAACCTTGCTGCCGCTGCTGCATAACGACCAGGAACAGGCTGTCAAACTCGCCCAGGATGCTGTCGCCGGTTTCGCCGATTTGTATCAGGCTAACTGGCTTGCCGGCATGAGAGCAAAATTAGGGTTGTTTATCCAAGAGGCAGAAGATGAGGCGTTGATTGACAGCCTCATCAGGCTGATGCAGCAGTATCAGGCCGACTTTACCAATACCTTCCTGGCGCTGACTTTTGATAGACGGGAGAACCTGGTTCTGTTTGGCACTGAAGAATTTACGCGGTGGCATGAGCGGTGGCAGGCAAGGCTGGGCCGGCAGCAGGAAACGAAAGCCGCCGCTGCGCAGTTGATGCGCAGCAGCAATCCGGCGGTAATCCCGCGCAATCACCGGGTGGAAGCCGCCTTGGAAGCGGCCGTGAAACAGGAGGACTACAGCGTAATGAACCGGCTCCTGGCGATCCTGGCC